>JAZSMZ010000030.1:0-11033 GCA_045536155.1 Eubacteriales bacterium | reverse complement strand
GCTTGTCCCCTTCGCGGAGGATCAGGCTTCCCTCCGCCGAGGAGGCGGAAAAGCCGGTATAGCGCTCGCGGTCGGGCTTTCCGTTAAAGCCGTAGAGCACGAAGCGGATAAACTCCGCCACCGTGCTCTTGCCCGATTCGTTTTTTCCCTCCAGCACGTTCACTCCGTCGTTCAACGACAGCGAACGACCGGTAAGACCGGCGAAAGCGGTGATCTGAATCGATTCGATATACATCGCAGTACCTGTTCCGTTTATAATTGGGTTTTCAGAAAAATGCTTACAGAACCTTGGTTGCCCCCTCGCGGCGGACGCGAAGGACGGCACAGGCATTTTCGCCAAAGACCGTTTCCATGGCCTCCTTATAAGCGGGAACGTCCTCGTGAGGCACAAAGGCCTGAATGGTGCCGGCAAAGCCGCCGCCGTGGAGACGCCATGCAGCGGGGCGGGTCGCGTCCTTCAGAGCATGCTCGGTCACGGCGAGAGCCAGGGAGAGCCCCTGCTCGCTGACGTTCTTGGTGGTATATACGTTTTGAAGCCACATAAAGCTGGAGCGTCCCGATTCGTGGACGCCTTGGAGGAATCCCGCAAGATCCCCGTTCCGCAGGCAAGCGGCCTGTCCCTGTACCCGTTCGTTCTCGCCGAGGAAATGGAAGGCGCGGAGAAGGGCGCGGTCGCCATGCTTTTCACGCAGGTCGGCAGCACGGGCGAGGATATCGTCGCGGGTCAGTCCGCGAAGCACCGGACGGTCAAATTCGGCGGCAATCGCCTTCATTTCGGCCGGCACCGAGGCATAATCCTCGTTCAGATCGGCGTGGTTGCCGCCGGTATTGGTGATGCACAGGCTATAACCGGCCTCCGAGAGATCAAAGTCCAGCTTTTCGATCTTAGCGGCGGCGGGATCCTCGAAATCGATGAAGGAGAAGCCGCCGACGGCGCAGGCCGTCTGATCCATAAGTCCGCAGGGCTTGCCGAAAAAGACGTTTTCGGCATACTGCGCTATTTTGGCAAGGGTAGGCGAATCCACCTTGCCGCCGTTGTAAAGATGATTTAAAATATTGCCGATCATTACCTCAAAGGCGGCCGACGACGAAAGGCCGGAGCCCTTATAGACGTTACTCGTGGTGTAGGCATCAAATCCGCCGATGGCATATCCGCGCTCGCAAAATCCATGGCAAACGCCTGCAATAAGGGCAGACGAGCTGTAATTTTCGTAAGAATCGGGCGTCAAAAGGGCAGTATCGACGGTGTCGGCATCAAAGCCCTCGCTTTTGAGGGTGATCTTGCCGTCGGTGCGCGCCGATACGATGGCGATGATGTCAAGATCGATGGCGGCGGCAAGCACGCATCCGCGGTTGTGGTCGGTGTGATTGCCCAGTATCTCGCTTCGACCGGGAACGGAATAAATTTCGCACTCTCTGTCATCACCGTAAAGGGAGATAAACTCGTTTAATGCCTTTATGTAACGCTCGCGCTGATGATCGAGTGCACCCTGTCCGTAAAGCTCGGCAAGACGTACGTCATATTCGCGTGCGGTGATCATTTCAAGTAAAATTGATGCTTTCATAATGTAAATTCCTTTTTATTCGTTGTTTTCTCCTGCCAATTTTGCCGCACGGTCGGCGGTAAGCAGTGCTTCAGTCATCTGCTCGATATTGCCGTCCATGAACGAATCGATTGAGTAAAGAGTAAGCCCGATGCGGTGGTCGGTGACACGTCCCTGCGGGAAATTGTAGGTTCGGATCCGCTCTCGGCGGTCGCCCGTGCCCACCATCGATTTTCTTGCCGATGCGATGGCATCGTTCTGCTCCCGCCTCATATCGTCGAGCAGTTTGGCGCGGAGTAGCTTCATCGCCTTTTCGCGGTTTTTATACTGCGATCGCTCCTCTTGCGATTCGACTATCGTGCCCGTGGGCAGATGGATCAGACGAACGGCCGACTCGGTCTTGTTAACGTGCTGTCCGCCCGCGCCGCTGCTCTTTGCGGTCTCCATTTTGATATCGCAGTCGCGGATCTCAAGCTCCACCTCTTCAACCTCGGGGAGCACGGCCACAGTCGCAGTTGACGTGTGGATACGGCCCTGCGTTTCGGTCTCGGGCACTCGCTGTACGCGGTGAACTCCGCTCTCGAATTTCAGCTTTTCATAGGCACCCTCCCCCTCAACGAGGAAGGATACCTCCTTGCATCCGCCAAGCTCGGTTTCGTTTAAGGTGATGATCTCGGTCTTCCACCTCATCTTCTCGGCGAACATGGTATACATACGGTGCAGCGAGTGTGCAAAAAGTGCCGCCTCCTCGCCGCCCACTCCGCCTCGTATTTCGACGATGACGTTGCGGTCGTCGTCGGGATCGCGAGGAAGCAGCAGTATTTTAAGCTCCTCCTCGATTGCGGGGAGCTTGTCGCGCAGGGCGTAGTATTCGCTTTCGGCAAAGGCGCGAAGCTCGCTGTCGCTTTCGCCTTCCATCATGGCCTTTGCGTCCTCGCATTCGCCCAATATCGTGCTGTATTCGCGGTATTTTTCAACTATCGGCATAAGCCGCTTCTGCTCACGCATGAGGTCTCTAAAGCGCGCGACGTCGGAAACGACCTCGGGAAGGGAGGTTTCCTCGACTATTTTGTTATAATGCTCCTCGACCTCGCGAAGTTTGTTAAGCATGGGTATATATCCTTTGCAGAGTGATATTTTTGATGTGTTGGGATATTCGTTGCTTTTTCTTGCTTGCAAGAAAATTTCATTCGTTTAGAGTGAAAAACCAAAAATGAAAAACGAATTCCCGGAATAATCCGTGCGTCAGCGCGGATTCTTTTTGAAAATAAGCAATTTCGAGAAAATGTAATTGAGTATTACCACAACAACGGCAACGACCGCCTTCACCGCCATGTCATAAAAGCCGAGCTTGTCGACGAAAATCCACATACAGACGGTCTGAAAAGCCCCCGAAACAAGCCTCATCGAGGCAAACGATGCAAACTGCTTAAAAATATCGAGAACGCTGTTTCTCCTGTCGCCGAAAACGAACCACTTGTTTACAACAAACGCGAATATTATCGCCGCCACGACACCCGCGCTCTGCGCGACAACGGTGCTCGCCGAAAACACGCGCTCGAGTATCCAGTACACTCCAAAGTCGACCGCTGTGGTCAGCACGCCGAAGAAAGCGTACACGATCAGCTCGCGGTATTTTACCAAAAGCCCTTTAATCTTTTCAATCATTTTCTTTACACGTTCTTTCGATGAATTTATCGTATTCGCCGCGCAACGAGAGCATATTTATCGCCTCGACAAGCGCGTTCGATGAGAGATTTTTCGGCAAATTAAGCTCAAAAAGCAGCTTTTGACGAAGATATGCACTCCTGTCGCGTCCGAAAAGTCCGTCGGCGTACATCTCGCTCTTTGTGACGGGGTCGTTTTCCTTTTCGGGAAGCGCTTCGCCGCTGTAGGGCTCCAAAAGCGAGTAAAGCAGGTCGTTTTCCATGCCCTCGACTCCCAAAAGCCCCTCTTTCGGTCTTTCTTCCTTGCGCCGCTCCTTACCCTCGATGGGAGGGATGTAAAGATTTATCACCCTGTCGGGCGGCAGGATCTTTTTAAGATGCGAGCGAATGACAAGTCCTCCGCCGTCGGCATCGGTGAGCACTATCACCTTCGATTTTTCGCAAAGTCGGCGCAAAAGCGCCTTTTTTTCGTTTTCGCGGAATATACCAAAGCCGTCGGTGACAATAATATGTGCATCGCACACGCTCATAAGGCGCGCCTTGTCGTATTTGCCCTCCACGATTATGGGCAGAAATATCTTCAGCTTTTCCATTTTATCTGTTTTATTCCTCGCTCTTCTTTTTCGATACCGACACCAGAGCGGTTATGTAAAACGCCAAAAAGAGCATCGTCGGCAAAAAAGCAAGCACTAATTTGACGTCATAAAGTCTTGCCGCCTCGATTATCGCGCTGTACGCCGTTATGGGCAGAGTGAGCAGCGCATATATTATCCTTGTGAAAGCGATCCCACAAGGCAGAGTGTCAAGGGTCGCGCCGGTGATGATCTGCAGGGTGTAAAACACCGCACCCACAAGGGAAATGCTCCAAAAAGCAATTCCGAAAAGGATAACACTCTTTCGTCCCTCCGAAAAAGCGAGAACGGCGGTGGTGATGTAAAAGGTGAGTGTGACGATCGAAAAGATCGCGCACACCTCGCCGCTTACGCCATCAAAATTGAGGCGGTACGCAAAATTTACAAAACCCGACACGACCGTCAGCATTACCGTAAGGAGCGCCGACATGACGGATACGCTTTTTTTGTTGTTCGTTACTCTCGGCGATATCTTTTCCACGGCAAATTTCACGTCATTTCGCGGCCTTTCGTCATATTTTTGCGGGATTTTTGCGTATCATCATACTACCCCACTTTATTATAACACTTACTGTCGCAGTTAGTCAATAGTAATAAAATGAACAATATACTATAAAGATACTCAAAAATTTATTATTCAATTTACACTTTACGTATTTACAAAATCACACTTTTAAGGTACAATATTATAGAATAAGAATAAATATAATAAAGGAGCGCTGACAATGACCGAAAAAACCACCGCACCGGCGTACAAGCGTGTACTTCTCAAGCTGTCCGGCGAGGCAATTGCCGGTAAAGACAAATCCATTCTCGACTTCGACATTATCCGCATAATCTGCGATGACATCAAAAAATGCTGCGACATGGGCGTTCAGATGAGCATCGTAGTAGGCGCAGGCAATATCTGGAGAGGCAGACAGGGTGAAAGCATGGACCGCACCCGCGCCGACCACATGGGAATGCTCGCAACCACAATAAACGCTCTCGCTTTCCAGGATCCGCTCGAAAAGCTCGGACTTGAAACGCGCGTTATGACCGCTATCGAAATGAAGCAGTTCGCCGAGCCCTACATCCGCAACAAGGCAGATCATCACCTGGATCTCGGACGCGTAGTCATATTCGGCTGCGGCATAGGAAACCCCTTCTTCTCGACCGACACCGCCGCAGTTATGCGTGCCGCCGAGATCAATGCCGACATCGTTATGCTTGCCAAAAACATTGACGGCATATACACCGCGGACCCGAAAAAGAATCCCAATGCGGTAAAGCTTGAGGAATGCGATTACAAATACATCATCCAAAACGAGCTCGGAGTTATCGACTCGACCGCCGCAACCTTTGCAAAGGACAACCACATTCCGCTTCTCGTCTTCGGACTTGACAACCCCGACAACATCGTACGCGCCATTTCGGGCGAAAAGATCGGTACCATCGTCCGCGGCTGATATCAAACAAAAGAACAACTACCCAACAAATAAATCTTAAATGAAAGGCAGTTAAAAAAGATGAAACTCGATACCAAGAATTTCGAAGAAAAAATGAAAAAGTCGCTCTCCGTTTATGAAAAGGAGCTTGGCACCATCCGCGCAGGACGCGCAAACCCCTCCGTACTTGACAAGGTTCTCGTTGAATACTACGGCGCACCCACTCCCATCAACCAGATTGCAACCGTTCGCGTTGCCGATGCACGCACCATCGCTATCCAGCCCTTCAAGGCATCCGATTGCAAGGCTATTGAAAAGGCTATCAACTCATCCGATCTCGGCATGCCCCCCCAGAGCGACGGTAAGGTTATCCGCCTCGTATTCCCCGCTCTCACCGAAGACCGCCGCCGCGATCTGACAAAGCAGATCGAAAAGATGGGCGAGGACGTTAAAGTTGCTCTCCGCAATATCCGCCGCGAAGCAAACGATATGTGAGGCAATGAAGAAGAAGAGCGAAATGACCGAGGACGAGCAGAAATCCTCCGAAAAGGCTGTTCAGGATCTTACCGACAAGTACATCAAAGAGCTTGACAAGATCACCGAAGCAAAAGTAAAGGAAATAATGACTATCTGACGATGTCAAACGAAAAGAATCATACTCCCCGCCGCACGGTGGACGAAAGACTCTCGCATGTCGCCTTTATAATGGACGGAAACGGACGTTGGGCGAAAAAGCGGGGTCTTCTCCGTGAGTTCGGCCACCGCGCGGGGGCTGAAACGTTCAGGCGAGTGTCCACCTACTGCCGTGATATCGGCATCAAGGCGGTAACCGTCTACGTTCTTTCTACCGAAAATCTTACAAAGCGCCCCGAGCGCGAGGTGGGAGCTCTTATGGAGCTTTTGCGCCGCTATCTTATCGAGGCACTCGAGGATGCTCACAAAAACAAAATAGCATTCCGCTTCCCCGGCGACCGCTCGGCTCTGCCCGACGACATATCCGAAATGATGGACCGCGTTGAAAAGGAAAGCGAGTGCTACTCGTCGATGCACATACTCAATATGTGCATAAACTACGGCGGACGTGCCGATATTCTCGGCGCGGTCAACCGCCTTATCGCAAGCGGCGAAAAGTGCATCACCGAAGAGATGCTGACGAACGCGCTCACCACTCTGCCCACCCCGCCCGATCTTATCGTGCGCACCGGCGGCGACGTGCGCGTTTCCAACTTCCTGCTTTGGGACTGCGCCTATTCGGAGTTTTACTTCACCGACATTCTCTGGCCCGATCTCGACGAAAAAGCCATCGACGATGCGATCGAGGATTTTTACTCTCGTCAGCGCCGCTACGGCTCTGCTCCTGCGGAGGGCGTGAACGGATAATTGTCATCTGTAATTAATATACGGACACGCGAAGATGTATATAGGGGCAGTGGGATATTCGCTGCTTTTGCGCAGCAAAACCTGTTTTGTTAAAAGAAATGTTATTTTTTAAATCTACTGTTTCTTTATAGCGGGATATTGCTTTTTTAAACGCAAACATCTCTTGCACCCCGAAGGGGGCTTCGGGGGAGTTGTGTGCAAAAGGGGGCGTGCTTGCACGGCACCTCGCACACATCCCCCGACGGGGTTGGTCAAGGGCCGGTGCCCTTGACTTCGTTCTCTTTCTTACTTTCTCTTTGAAGAAAGAGAAAGTAAGAGGCCGTGCGCCGGGGAGCACAATTAAATCAGAAAAACCGCAGGTTTTTCTTCCTATTTCCTCCCGTATCACATCGAGATTCTCTGCATTTCTCTCAGCAATATCGCAATAAAATACCAAAAAACCATTTCAAAAAGAAAAAATCACATAACCACCATATGAAAGGACCTGCGCGGTCTTTTGCGTTTTTACAAAACGTCCGGCGCACCGATACTTAAAATGAAGCTGCGTATTATTACCGCCATTATCGCACTTTGCGTGCTGATGCCATTTATAATCTTCTCCGACACCTTCATGCTCCTCATCTTTTCGGGAGTTTTATCCGCTGTCGCCATCGGAGAGATGTTCAACTGCATCGGCATATTAAAAAAGCTGTATATCACCATACCTGCGATGCTGGTTTCGACCGCCGCCGTGCTGTTGACACGCCTTTTGCCCAACGACGGCAACTATCTCGCGGTTGCTTTTATAGTTTATTTCATATTCCTTTTGTATACGCTGACAGCCGCGGTATTTTCACGCGGCAAGTTTGACGTAACGACCGCCGCGCTCGGCGCGATGACCACGGTATACATCAGCTTCGGTTTTTCCTCGATAGTCCTTTTACGCGATATGCCCAACGGACAGTATCTCTTCATTCTCGCCTTCCTCACACCATGGATGTGCGATTCCTTTGCCTATTTTACAGGCATGGCGATCGGCAAACATAAGCTGATCCCCGATGTTTCACCCAAAAAGACGGTCGAAGGAGCTATCGGCGGAATAATTTTCGGAACAGCGGCCATCGTTGGCTACGGTTCTCTCGTCGGACACTATCTTCTCGCCGACGTCAGCGCACGCATCATTCCGCTCGTCATTGTAGGAATAATTCTTTGCATCATTTCACAGTGCGGCGACCTTATCGCATCCCTCATCAAACGCCACTATAACATCAAGGACTACGGAAAAGTGTTCCCCGGTCACGGCGGAGTGCTCGACCGCTTCGATTCGATCATCGTGACCGCCCCCATTTTATATATCCTTTTCTCGATATCCGATTTCTTTCACCTTTTTGGCTGATTGAGTAAAATATTTGTATAGGAACGAATAAAATTGATAGATAAAACAATTACCGTACTCGGCTCTACCGGCTCGGTCGGAACTCAGACACTCGACGTAGTATCAATGACGGGCACGCGAGTGTTCGGCATCTCGGCAAACAGCTCTGTCAATACTCTCGAGGAGCAGATCCGCCGTTTTGATCCCGTATATTGTGCCGTATCCGACGAAAAGGCCGCGCGCGAGCTGAAAGTGCGCGTTGGTGACACATCGGTAAAGATAATCGCGGGCGATAACGCTTCAAGCGAGCTTGCCTCGCTCGACGGCTGTGATATGGTATTCAATTCGCTGTCCGGCTTTGCCGGACTTTCGCCTACTTTGGCGGCGATCGATGCCAAAAAAGACGTCGCGCTGTCAAACAAGGAGACCATCGTCACCGCAGGCGAGATCGTTATGCCCCGCGCCGCCGAAAAGGGAGTCAAAATTATCCCCGTCGACTCGGAGCACAGCGCAATTTTCCAATGCCTTAACGGAAAAAGAGCCGACAAGCTGATCCTCACCGCATCGGGCGGACCGTTTTTCGGTCAAAAGCGCGACGAGCTGAAAAAGGTCACCGCCGCCGATGCCCTTCGCCACCCGACGTGGAAGATGGGCAAAAAGATCACCGTCGACTGCGCCACATTGATGAACAAGGGCATGGAGGTCATTGAGGCCGCCCGACTTTTTGATATGCCCGCCGACAAGATCGAGGTGGTCGTCCACCGCGAGAGCATAATACATTCGATGGTCGAATTTCCCGACAGCGCGGTCATCGCCCAGCTCAGCGTGCCCGATATGCGCCTTTGCGTCGCTTATGCGCTGTCCTATCCCGAAAGAGCAGACGTGCCGTTAAAGCGGCTCGATTTTTCCACTCTTTCAAAGCTGACCTTCGCAAAGCCCGACACCGAATCGTTCTCTCTTCTCGCCCTCGCGTATTACGCCCTCGGGCAAGGCGGCGTTTGCCCCACGGTAATGAACGCGGCAAACGAAATTGCCGTCGATGCCTTTTTGCACGATCGCATAGGCTTTACCGATATTTTCGACGCAGTTGAAAGTGTCACCAAGAGTGCCGAAAACAAGAAGTCCCCCACACTTGACGACATCTTCGAAGCCGACAAATGGGCGCGCGAGACAGCGAAAGAGGCAATTTTTACGTTAAAAAACAAAAATAAGTAGTATCTCTAAACCCTAATCAACCCACGAGGTGATAACCATTAGTATTCTGTACGCAATTCTGATCTTCGGCGCGCTCATCTTCATTCACGAGTTCGGCCACTACGTCACCGCCCGAATCTTTAAGGTGGGCATCAACGAATTCGCTATCGGCATGGGCCCGAAGATATTCTCACACCGCTCGAAAAAGACGGGCATCGTATATTCGCTCCGTCTGCTGCCTATCGGCGGCTTTGTTTCGATGGTGGGCGAGGACGATGACATCTATACCGAAAACTCGATCAACTCAAAGCCCGTCTGGCAGCGAATCATAGTTACCGCCGCAGGTTCTGTAATGAACATTCTGATCGGATTCATACTCATGTTCGTCATGGTGATTTCCGCCCCCGCGATCGGCTCGACTACCGTTGCCGAGTTTATTCCCGATGCAACGAGCAGCTCGTACGGACTTACTGTCGGCGACGTTATCAAAAAGGTTGACGGCGCATCGGTTCATACCTCGCTCGATCTGTCGTACGAGATCATGCGCCGCGGAGTTAACGAAGTCGATCTCACCGTCGAGCGAAACGGCACCACGGTTGTAATTCCCGACGTACGCTTCCCCGGCTTTACCGCTGAGGGCATCGGCTTCGGCGATATGGATTTCAGGGTATATCGCATGGAAAAGACCGTTCCCAACATCATTTATGCATCATTCCACCAATCGATCGCCTCGATAAAGATGGTCTGGGAGTCGCTTTTTGACCTCGTCAGCGGCAAATACGGCATCGAGCAGATGTCGGGTCCCGTCGGCGTTACCCAATCGATCGGCGATGCCGCAAAAGAGGGCTCGTCGTCGCTTTTACTGCTCTGCACAGTCATCGCCATGAATCTCGGCGTGTTCAACCTCATCCCCTTCCCGGCGCTCGACGGCGGACGCATCTTCTTTATGCTCATCGAGCTTGTTCGAGGCAAGCCGCTCAGCCAGAAGGTGGAGGGCTTCATCCACTTCGCGGGTATTATTTTGCTGATGGCGCTGATGCTCGTCATCACCGTCAAGGACGTATTTAAATTATTTGGTTAACAAATATGGATTACAATTCGATCAGACGTAAAACTAAACAGATCACCGTTGGTCGCGTAAAGATCGGCGGAGATGCGCCCGTATCGGTGCAGTCGATGACCAATACCGACACGCTCGATTTTGAGGCGACCTTGTCTCAGGTGACCGCCCTTGAAAGGGCGGGATGCGACATCGTGCGCTTGGCTGTGCCCAAAATCGAGGCGGCAAAAACGATATATCGCTTAAAAGAGGCAGGAGTGCAAATTCCCCTCGTGGCCGATATCCATTTCGACTATAAGATCGCGCTCGAGTGCGTTGAATGCGGAGCCGACAAGATCCGCATAAATCCGGGCAATATCGGCTCAAACGAGAGAGTCCGCGCCGTTGCAAACGCTTGCGCCAACCGCGGCATACCAATAAGAGTGGGCGTCAACAGCGGCTCGCTCAATAAAGAGGTGCTGGCAAAATACGGCTCGCCCACTCCCGAAGCGCTCGCCGAAAGCGCCATGACTCACGTTAAACTGCTGCAAAAATTTGATTTTAACGATATATGCATCGCGATAAAATCGTCGTCGCCGTCATTTATGATTGCCGCAAACCGCGCCATCGCCGCGCTGACCGACCATCCGATCCACATCGGAGTCACCGAGGCAGGCACGCCGAAGATCGGCATGATGCGCTCGGCCGTCGGAATCGGCTCGCTGCTCTGCGACGGTATCGGCGACACCATCCGGGTATCGCTGACCGCCGACCCGCTTTTGGAGGTGTCCGAGGC
>JAZSMZ010000110.1:0-2199 GCA_045536155.1 Eubacteriales bacterium | reverse complement strand
GGATGTATCTCTCGGGCGATGTGGAGATGCACCGGCAGCTGCTGAATCTATATCTGGACAAAGTGGTGGTCTACTACGATCACATTGAGTTCTATCTAAACACGCTTCCTGCGGATATCCTCCGCGGCGAGATCGACCGCTCCCTCGGCATCGGCGAGGACGAAACGCTGGTCGAGCACATGATGCGGTGCGATCCGCAGATCATGGATGCGATGCGGAAGCTTGCAGACAAAGGCGCAAACAAGAACGGAGCTGTCACCGATTCGGGTGACAGCTCCGATTTACATAGAAAAAAGGCTGATAAATCAGCGAAAAATGCCGAATTATCAACCTTTTGTGGTGGAGGCGAGGGGAGTCGAACCCCTGTCCGAAAACCCATTCATACAACTTTCTCCGGGCGCAGACGGTTTGAAGATCTCCCCGATGCAGTCCTAACCGACAAAAACCACATCAGGCAGCCTGTTTATGCGTGAGTGTTATACAGACAGACTCGCACTTCACGGACGCTGCTAAGTGACGCCCAAACCGAAGCCGCAGCACTCATCGGCAGGACGGCCGCCTAAATTAGGCAGCGATTAACGAATTTTCGTTAGCGTTTATTTTTTAATTTGCGCGTTTTAAAGAGGTCACGCGCCTCTGCCCGCTTATCATACTTCAAGATTCCCGTCGAAACCTTTACGCCCCCATATTATATATCAGCGCATATGCGCGCTAATAGCGAAAGGGAAGGATCATAAAGGCAGATCAGTCGTCACGTCCGTTGGATTTCATATAGCGCTCCATCGTGCGGTCAGCCTGACGCTTGGCATCGCTGTCGCGCTTATCGTATTGCTTTTTTCCTCGGCAAAGGCCCAACTCCACTTTAACCAGCGATCCGTTCAGATATACGCTCAAGGGGATCAGAGTATAACCCTTTTGCGCGACAAGTCCGTGAAGCTTCATTATCTCTTTTTTGTGCATGAGCAGCTTCTTGGGACGGAGAGGGTCACGGTTGAAGATGTTGCCCTTTTCGTAAGGGCTGATGTGGATACCGGTTGCGAAGAGCTCGCCCTTGTCGATGTAGCAGTACGAATCCTTTAAATTGACACTGCCTTGACGTACTGATTTGACTTCGGTGCCGAACAGGGCAACACCGGCCTCGTATTTTTCGTCAACAAAATAATCGTGGTATGCTTTTTTGTTCTGCGAGATTATCTTCTTGCCTGTCGGCTTAACACCCATTATGGCACCTCCTTAAAAATGATACAGATTATTATACCACGGAATTATTGCCTTGTCAAGCGCAGGTGATTCACACGTAAAGATATTATAGCTCTCCAATATATTTTTGCTTTGCAGAGCCTTAAATTACTTATGTAATTGTTTCACACGCGACAGCCTAATTTTTTATTGTACTGTAACAAAAACAACCGCACTCGAAGGTGCGGCTGTTAAAACTTCAATCTCTAAAATCGTAAATATCAAGCGCCAGTTCTTTGTTTCGTGTGTATGTTGCGCTGTTAAATTCCAGGTAAATAACATCGGGATCGTTGGCAAAAATCCATCCATCTTCGGCGCGTTCTTCGTCATAGGGAACACCGTCTTTGTCCACCAAAACAATACAATCCTCTTCGACGGTAAAGCGCAGATGGATGCCATCGGATAAGTATTCAGGACGATCACCGTCAAGCAGATAATAGTCAACTCCGTTGTATTGAATGTGATCGTACAACAAATATTGATGCACAACGTCGTACGGAAGCTTGTCAACAATGAATTCGGGTTGAAACAAGCAAATGCCAACGAAAGCGGCGGCACAAAGCGCCGCCAATGCCACTAAAATGAGCACCGTGCGCAGAAAAGCCTTGAAAAAATTTCTTGCAGGCGTTTTTTTCATATTATACTCCTCAAAATTATATGTTTGTTAAGCAATTGGTATTCGCACCATATTATTATTAAAGAACCAATAATTCTTGTATCCGTACAGGCACTTTTCATCATACAGCACGAGAGAAGAGCAACGGTAAATGCTGATCTTTGTCCATTCACCGCTATCTATATCATAGTGATATGTTCCGTTGATATCTGCGAACGCCAGCCCATCTTCCGGCCAATAATTCGCCGTCACCTGACGCGAAACATATATATCGTTTCCGCGAGCAGTTGCAGCCATACGGGCTTCGTCACTTTTGTCGGTTTCAAATATGCGTTTTATTTCTC
>JAZSMZ010000130.1:0-10833 GCA_045536155.1 Eubacteriales bacterium | reverse complement strand
CAGCATGGCGCAAAAAAGGTTTACGCTATTGACAGCGGGCGCGATCAGCTTGACAGTTCGCTTTTGACAGACGAAAGAGTCGTATCCATAGAATCGTTCAATGCACGCGAGCTTACGCTTGAAACTGTCGGCGAATATTGTTCTCTTGCCGTTATGGACGTTTCGTTTATTTCGCAAACTCTCCTGTATGACTCGGTTTGCCGCGTTTTGGGTGAAGACGGTATGTTTGTATCCCTTATAAAGCCCCAATTCGAGGCAGGACGCGAAAAAATCGGGAAGAACGGTATCGTACGCGATCTTGATGCCCACGTGTCTGTGATTATTAGAATTGCTTCGGAATCACAAAGGGCAGGGCTTAAGCTTGTCCGATTGATCCGCTCGCCAATCACCGGCGGTGACGGAAACGTCGAGTATCTCGGACTCTTTTGCAAAAGCTCAAATACGCTTGTTCCCGATTACGATATCGATAAAGTCATTTACGGAAAATAATTATTGTA
The DNA here is from genome assembly GCA_045536155.1 of Eubacteriales bacterium. Lineage (GTDB taxonomy): Bacteria > Bacillota > Clostridia > Oscillospirales > CAG-272 > JAZQNC01. Next base: position 10,336 of record JAZSMZ010000130.1, on the reverse strand, counting down.
CGAGTGCAGAATGAATAGGATTTTTAAAAGAGCGGCGCTTATTACCAATCTCGAAAGAGATGAGAGCGAAAAATGCTCCGAAAAAATAAAAGAAAAACTGAAATCGCACGGCTGCAAGGTGGTTTGCCACTATCTGAACGATCCTCCGTTTTCACACGACGCAGATATTTACATCGTTGTCGGCGGCGACGGATCGATGCTCCGTGCCGCGCGTGATGCCTCTCCGAACGGTATACCGATAATCGGGGTAAATAAGGGGCATTTAGGATATATGACCGAGCTTGAAGAGGACGAAATATCGCTGATTGATAAGCTCTTTGAGGGCGGTTACTCGATCGACGAGCGAATGATGATCTCAGCTGAGGTCATTCGCGACGGCGAAGTGGTGTACGGCAAAAGCTCGGCTCTAAACGATATTGTAATATCGAACGGCGCGCTTTCCCGTATGGTCGATCTTGAGCTTTCATGCAACGGTGCACTCGTAGGTCACTATAGGGCAGACGGTCTTATATGCTCGACCCCCACGGGATCCACCGCATATTCTCTTTCGGCAGGCGGACCGGTTATAGATCCGACGCTCGATTGTGTGTGTGTTACAACGGTAAGCCCGCATTCGCTTCGCGTGCGTCCTTTGATTTTTTCACCGGAATCCGTACTTGAAATCAGGCGACGCAGAAATACAGGCGGAGAGCTTTATCTTACGGTTGACGGAAGCGAAAACTTCCATCTCGAAAGCGAAGACATGGTAAGAGTAACAAAGTCAAAGATGACAACAAAGCTTATCCGCATAAAGGAATACGGCTTTTTCGATATATTGGCAAACAAAATGTCTGAATAACAAATACAATAACTTTGAAAGGATTTGCGCGACTTTGGCGCAAGGCGAAAATCACTATGAAAAGCAAACGTCAGAGCAGAATACTTGAAATTATCAACGCAAATAACATCGAAACACAGGATGAGCTCATTCTGGAGCTTCACAGAAGCGGATATGAGGTCACCCAGGCAACGGTATCCCGTGATATCAAGGAGCTTGGCCTTGTAAAGGTTTCAACTAAGGACAAAAGCTATAAATATTCAATTCCTTCGCCCCACACAACCGAGAGCATGCGTGTATCGGCAAAATACCGCAACATCATCCGCGAAACGGTAATATCGATCGACGGAGCGGAAAACCTCGTTGTTGTAAAGACTTATTCGGGTATGGCGCAGGCAGCCGCCGCAGCTATCGATGGAATGGGCTGGAGTGATATCGTCGGAAGCATTGCAGGTGACGATACCATTCTGGTGGTTATACGTTCCAGCGAGAGAGCTGTTGAATTTATTGCAAGATTTAAAGAAACATTGGGCAACGATTTATAATTAATTTGGCATTAAACATAAAGACGGAGTGCGAAAATGCTTCAATCGCTTCACATAGAAAATATTGCGGTAATAAAACGCACAGACATAGATTTTTCAAAGGGCTTTACCGTGCTTACCGGTGAAACGGGCGCAGGAAAATCGATAGTTATTGATTCGATAGGACAGCTGCTAGGGGCGAGGAGCCAGCGCGAGCTGATAAGATCGGGAGCCGATTACGCTTTGGTGTCGGGCGTGTTTTATATGACCGATGCCGAAAGCCTCGCCGCTTTGGCAGAACTCGGGGTAAATCCCGACGAGGACGGATACATCTACGTTCAGCGTACTATTTATGCCGACGGACGTGCGCAAAGCAAGATCAACGGGGCAACTGTTCCCGTGTCTCTTCAGCGCGAGGCGGGAAAGCTGCTTGTCGGAATACACGGTCAGCATGAGAATCAAACATTGCTCGACCCTGCACGCCATCTTGTCTGCCTTGACAGATTCGCGAACATCGAAAAAGAGCAGGGCGATTATCGTGTAGCCTATGACAAGATGATTCATTTAAAGCGCGAGCTCGATTCGCTCGAGATGGACGAGCGTGAAAAACAGCGCCGCATTGATATGCTGAAATTCCAGCTTGACGATATCGATTCGGTTAAATTAAAACCGGGCGAGGACGATCAACTCGAAGCTCAGCGCAAAAAGATCAAAAATATCGAGCGCATCGAAAAGCAGGTGCGCGTTGTATACGATGCCCTTTATCAGGGAGAGAGGGGCGGAGAGTCGGCATATATGCTGCTCGACCGCGCGTCGGTAGCTCTTCGCAAGCTTAGTGACGTTATCGAAAACGCGGATGAGCTTGCATCACAGCTTGACAGCTTCAAATACGACGTGGAGGACATCGCCGAAAGAGTAAACGATCTTTTGGATGATGATATCGACGACCCCACAGCGGTACTTGATAAGATAGAAACGCGACTCGAGCTTATCACACGGTTGAAAAGAAAATACGGTGCCACCGTTGACGATATCATGGCCGCTCGTGATAAGTACGCCAAAGAGCTTGCTGATATAGAAGATAGTGATGAAACGGCTAAAAACATTCAAAAACAGCTCGTTTTGGCAGAAAAAGAGGCAAGGCAGTTTGCCGATGTCCTCAGTCAAAAGAGGCAAGAGGCTTCAAAGGTGCTGTCAGAGCGCATAATGGATACTCTTAAGTATCTCGATATGGAGAACTGCCGCTTTGATATACAGGTAAACGCCCGCGAAATGACGCGCGACGGAGCCGACGATGTGTCGTTCTTGTTCTCGGCAAATCCCGGTGAGGCTCTTCGTGAGCTTTCAAAAACCGCATCGGGCGGCGAGCTTTCACGAGTCATGCTCGCTATAAAGAGCGTGCTTCGTGACAGCGAAAACACAGAAACGGTCATATATGACGAGATAGACACCGGTATTTCGGGTAAGACTTCGCATAAGATAGGAGTCATGCTCCGCAAATCGTCATCTGTCGGTCAGGTGCTCTGCGTAACCCATTCGCCGCAGATTGCTGCATTGGCAAAACAGCATTTGAAAATATCCAAAAATGTCGTTGACGAAAGAACAGAAACCAATGTTAAAACTCTTGACAGAGATGAGCATATAGCCGAGGTCGCAAGGATCATGGGCGGCGAAAGTATAACAGATACTTTGCTTTCCACCGCGCGAGAAATGGTCGATTATGCCGACAGTATCAGCATATAAATTACTGATAAAACGAGGTAGAATATGATATACAGAGATTTAGACGGCGCAAAAGTATCCATGCTCGGATTCGGGTGTATGCGCTTCAAGCTTGATGAGAACAAAAACATCATCGAAGAAAGTGCTGCAGAGCTTTTCGACAATGCTTTTAAAGCAGGCGTTAACTATTTCGACACCGCATATAACTATTGCGGCGGCACAAGTGAGATAATCACAGGTAAGCTTCTTGACAAATATCCGCGTGACAGCTACTATCTTGCAACCAAGCTTCCCGTCTGGAAATGCCAGAGCGTTGAAGATGCCAAGAACATATTTGAAGAACAGCTTAAAAAGCTCAATAAGGACTATATCGATTTTTATCTTCTACACGCCATCGGCAAAAAAGATTACGACAGGGTAAAAGAGCTCGGAATAGTCGATTATGTTCAATCGCTCAAGGACGAAGGTAAAATAAAGCACTTCGGTTTTTCCTTCCACGATAATTACGAAGCCTTCGAACACATATTAACAGACCGCAAGTGGGATTTCTGCCAGATCCAGTATAACTACATGGACTGCGATTCCCAGGCAACAGACAAAGGTTATGCTCTTGCCGAAAAGCTTGGCGTTCCGCTTATCATAATGGAGCCTCTCAAGGGCGGCACGCTTGCCAACCTTCCCGAATCGGTCAAGGAGCCTTTTAAGAAAGTCGATGCATCACGCAGTGAGGCTGCATGGTCGCTTAAATGGCTTGTTGCCCATAAAAACGTAAAGCTTATACTTAGCGGTATGAACGAAAACGCTCAGCTTTATGATAATATTGCTACTTTCGACAGTGAAAGCGATTTTTCCGATGAGGAATTCAAGGCTGTTGAGGATGTTAAAGAGGCAATACACAAAAGAGTTCGCAACGGATGCACGGGATGTGCCTATTGTATGCCTTGTCCTCAAGGTGTCGATATTCCGGGCAATTTCCGCCGTTGGAATGATTATGCGATGTATCACGAGGCTGACGTAGACGGAAATTGGCGCTTCACACCCTCTCCCAACCGCGATGGCGGAGCAGAGAAATGTGTCGGATGCGGCCAGTGTGAATCAATTTGTCCGCAAAAGATCAGCATTATCGAAGATCTTGCAAAAATCGTAAGCGAAAGCACAAAATAAGATAACAATTTAAGATAACATACAGGAGATAAAAAAATGAGCAGTATTTTACAGGAATTTATAGACAGAGAATTGCTCGCACAGTCAACTAACCTTGAAGCCATCGAAAAGATGCTTGAAAACGAGAAGGTATCATTCTACATTGGCTTTGACCCCACAGCAGACAGCCTTCACGTTGGTCACTTCATGCAGATGAAGATTATGGCTCATATGCAGAGAGCAGGACACCGTCCTATCGCTGTATTTGGCGGCGGAACAGGCATGATTGGCGACCCCTCCGGCAAGAGCGACATGCGTAAGATGCTTACTAAAGAAACTATTGCCCACAATATCGAATGCTTCAAAAAGCAGATGGGCCGCTTTATTGACACAAGCGATGGTAAAGCTATTTTCGTAAACAACGCTGATTGGCTCTACGACCTCAACTACATCGACTTTTTGCGCGAAGTAGGTCCTCATTTCTCGGTAAACCGCATGCTTTCCGCTGAATGCTACAAGCAGAGAATGGAAACCGGTCTCACCTTCCTTGAATTCAACTACATGATCATGCAGAGCTACGACTTCTACCGTCTGTACAACGACTACGGCTGCAAGCTCGAGTTCGGCGGCGACGATCAGTGGTGCAACATCATCGGCGGCGTTGAGCTCATCAGGCGTAAGATGGGCGGCGAGGCCTACGGTATGGCCTTCAAGCTCCTCACCAACAGCGAAGGCAAGAAGATGGGTAAGACCGAGAAGGGTGCCGTTTGGCTCGATCCCGAAAAGACTTCGCCCTATGAGTTCTTCCAGTATTGGAGAAACATCGGGGATGCCGATGTAATCAAGTGCATGAAGATGCTCACCTTCATGCCTCTCGATGAGATCGCCCGCTATGCCGAGATGACCGACAGCAAGATCAACGAGGCAAAGGAGCGCCTTGCATACGAGCTTACCGCACTTGTTCACGGCAATGAAGAGGCAGATAAGGCACTTGCTACCGCGCGTCAGGTATTTGGCGGCGGCGGAATTTCCGACGATATGCCCACAACTACCCTTACTGCCGCAGATTTTACCGACGGTAAGATCCAGATTGCCGATATGATGGTTAAGTCCAAGCTCGTACCCTCGAAGGGTGAGGCTAAACGCGCTATCATGCAGGGCGGTGTAAGCGTAGACGACGAAAAAATCACCGCATTTGACTATGCCGTTACCCCCGAACAACTTGGCAAGGGTCTTATAATCAAGAAGGGTAAAAAGAGCTATCACCGTTTTGTTTTGGAATAATAATGCTCCAAAACGAATATCATAAACTGATATTTAAAAATATTACAGAACGGAACATTTATTTATGACCGAACAACAATTATTGTCTGTCATAGACTGTATCGAAGCGGCAGGATGCGACTATAAGCGCGACTTGCCGCTCTCGTCCTGCTCCACATTCAAGATAGGCGGCGAGGCAGAGCTTGCAATTTATCCGCATAACTCGCTTGAACTCGAGGCTGCCGTTTCATATCTTGTGAAGAATAATATTCGCTTTGATGTCTTCGGAAATTGCTCTAACGTGCTCTTTGACGATAAGGGATATAGCGGCGCTATCGTTTTCACATCTAAAATGCGCAGTATCGAGGTTATCGGAAACGTCATTCGCGCATCTGCGGGATGCAATCTGAACGCCGTTGCGAATGCCGCAATGAAGGCCGGTCTTTCCGGTCTTGAATTTGCTTACGGCATACCCGGAACTGTTGGCGGCGCTGTGTACATGAATGCAGGGGCTTACGAAAAGCAGGTCGATGACGTGCTTTGTACGAGTCTGGCTTACGATTACGAGCGCGGCGAGATGCTTGTGCTTGACCGCGGTGAGCATGATTATGCCTACAGACACAGCTACTACATGGGCAAGCCGCTTATTGCGCTTGAAGCGACGTTCAAGCTTCAGGATGGCGATATTGATGAGATCGAGCAGAAGATGAGCGACTATATGGCGCGTAGAAGGACAAAACAGCCTCTTGAATTCCCCAATGCGGGAAGTGTATTCAAGCGCTGTTCGGGACATTTTATCGGCAAGCTAATCGACGAAGCCGGACTCAAAGGCACAAGAATAGGCGGAGCGGAGATATCCGAAAAGCACGCGGGATTTATAGTAAACCGCGGCGATGCAACCGCATCCGACGTTCTGGCGCTCATCGATTTTATTAAAAATGAGATCATGAAACTGCACTCCATTACTCTTGAGTGTGAAGTACAGTACATTCCATACGAATGATTGATTTATGAAGACTAACTCTTTTTCAAAGCAAACCAAGGATGCCCTCTGTGCGCTGATTGTAAAGCAATCATGCTGTCGGAGGGCTCTTTACGGTGGCCTTTTGCTGTATCGACTGCCTAGCGAAAGCGATGCACTCGCACCTCTCAGCGCACGTCTTGAAAGCGAATTTGTAAAAAAAGAAAAGAATATGGTTACAAATGCCGACGAGCTTTTTGTCTGCGACAGCTGTAAAAGACTGTTTTTACGCGGAGCTTTTTTGGCATGCGGAAGCGTTTCCGATCCCAAAAACAGCCGTTATCAGCTTGAGCTCGTGCTTCCCGATGCGGAAAGTGCCGTCTTTCTTTGCGGCATGATAGAGGAGTTTGGATTGTTTCCGACTTTGACTCAAAGGGCAAACAAGGCGATACTGTATTTTCGCGACAATGAAAACATAACCGATTTTCTCAATCTCATCGGTGCAAGTCAGGCATCGTACACATTCGTAAATATTAAAATTAAACGTGAATTCGGAAATGATGCAAACCGGATTTCAAATTGCGATATTGCAAACATTTCACGTTCCGTCGGTGCGGCTCAGGAACAGCTGGATGCCATTGAGGGACTCAGACGGCTTGATAAGCTCGACAAGCTGTCGCCGCCTTTGCGCGAAACTGCCGTTCTTCGCGAACAGCACCGCGATCTCACACTCCTTGAGCTGGCCGCAATTCACGACCCTCCCATCACAAAATCGGGCGTAAATCACCGCCTTGCGCGAATTATAAAGATTTATCAAAAAGAATCACAATAAAAGAAAGGAAGTATGGCGCCGTGTCAAATTTTGTTCATCTGCATCTTCACACCGAATACAGTCTGCTCGACGGCGCTTGCCGAATTTCAGATATCCCGCGCGCCGCGAAGGAAAACGGACAAACTGCCGTTGCGATCACAGATCACGGTAATATGTTCGGCGTTGTCGACTTTTTTAAGGCCTGCAAAAAAGAAGGAATAAAACCGATCATCGGCTGCGAAGTATACGTTTGCCCTCGCACACGCTTTGATAAGCAGCATGTAGTCGATTCAGAAATGAATCACCTTGTTCTGCTTGTAAAAGATGAGATCGGATATAAAAATCTGACAAAGCTCGTATCCGCTGGGTACATTGAGGGCTTTTATTCAAAGCCGAGAGTTGATCTTGAGCTGCTCGAAAAATATTCCGAGGGACTTGTTGCGCTTTCCGCCTGCCTTTCGGGTAAGATCCCGCGCTACATTTTAAGCGGAGATTATGATTCTGCATGCAATTATGCGAAAAAGATGCAGAACATTTTCGGAAAAGGGAATTTCTATCTTGAAGTACAAAACCACGGACTTGACGATCAGAAACGGGTAAACGAAGCGTTGCTGAATATCTCCCGTGAGTGCTCGATTCCTCTTGTTGCGACAAATGACGTTCACTATCTTAAACGCACCGATGCCGAAAATCAAGCGGCGCTGATGTGCATTCAGACAAACAATCTCCTTTCCGACGGTCGCCCGCTCGGATTTGATACAGACGAGTTCTATTTCAAATCAAGCGACGAGATGAGCGTCCTTTTCGCGCGCTTTCCCGATGCAATCAGCAATACTCAAAAAATTGCCGACATGTGCAATTTTGAATTCGAGTTTGATAAAAAATATCTGCCCTCCTTTAAGCCCGACGACGGAAGTACTCCCGAAAAGAAGCTTCGCGCGCTCGCCGAAGAGGGACTTCAAAAGAAGCTTCGCGAGGGACTTATCGTCTTTGAAAACGAAGAAGATGAATCCAACTACAAAAGCCGCATAACGTACGAGCTTTTCATTATAAACCGCATGGGATACAACGAATATTTCCTCATCGTTTGGGATTTCGTTAACTATGCGCGTACGAAATCCATTCCCGTCGGACCCGGTCGAGGCAGCGGTGCGGGTAGCCTCGTATCATACCTTATAGGTATAACCGAGGTTGACCCTATTCGCCATAACCTCCTTTTTGAGCGCTTTTTAAATCCAGAACGCGTATCGATGCCCGACTTTGATATCGATTTCTGCTATGAGCGCCGCGACGAGGTCATTGAGTATGTTGCATCGCGCTACGGCAGCGATCATGTGTCTCAGATAATCACCTTCGGTACGATGGCCGCAAGAGCCGTTGTACGCGACGTCGGACGCGTCATGGGTCTGCCATACGCCGATGTCGATGCCGTTGCCAAGCGTATCCCGCATTATCTCGGTGTTACTCTCAAAGAAGCCATCGAAGGCGATCTTAAGGAGCTTTACGAGGGCGGAGGACAGATCAAAAAGCTGCTCGATATCTCGCTTGCACTTGAGGGAATGCCCCGCCATTCGTCAACCCATGCCGCAGGCGTTGTTATAACCGATAAGAAAACAGTTGAATATGTACCCCTTGCGACCAGCTCGCAGAGCATTGTCACTCAATTTGATATGGACACGATAGCCGAGCTCGGTCTTTTGAAGTTTGATTTCCTTGCTTTACGATATCTGACTATCATCGACGATACCGAAAAGCTGATACGCCGTCGAGAAAAGGATTTTTCGGTTGCAAAAATCCCGGAAAACGATGTCGAAACCTTTGAAATGCTTTCGGCAGGACGCTCGGAAGGAGTTTTCCAACTTGAAAGTCCCGGAATGAAGCAGCTGCTCATATCATTCAAGCCGCGTAGTCTTGAAGATATCATGATCGCTATTGCTCTCTACCGTCCCGGACCGATGGATTCGATCCCGAAGTTTATTGAAAACCGCCGCAAGCATAAGGATATCACCTATAAAATCCCCGCTCTTGCCGATATTCTCGACGAAACGTCGGGATGCATCATCTATCAGGAGCAGGTCATGCGCATTTTCCGCACCGTTGCCAATTATTCTTACGGCAAGGCGGATATAATACGGCGTATAATGTCAAAGAAAAAGACAGGCGAGCTCGAAAAAGAGCGAGTCGGCTTTATTGAGGGTGCAAAGCGAAACCATATATCCGAAGATGACGCCTCGGCTCTCTTTGATGAAATGGCAAGCTTTGCAAAGTATGCGTTCAATAAGAGCCATGCTGCAGCCTATGCAGTAACGTCCTACCGTACGGCTTACCTGCGCTGTCACTACGGAGCGGAGTATTTTGCCGCACTGCTTACCTCTGTTCTTGGCAACATGAACAAGATGTCCGAGTATATAGCTGAATGCTCACGTATGGGCATTAACGTTCTGCCTCCCGATGTCAACGAAAGCGATATCAAGTTTGCAGTTAAAAACGGCAATATACGTTTTGGTCTTCTTGCACTCAAAAATGTTGGTGTGGGATTTGTAAATTCGCTTATCGCCGAGCGCGAGATCCGTCCCTTTTCGTCGTTTGCCGATTTTGTATCGCGCATGGCAGGAGGTGAGATCAATAAGCGTCCCGTTGAATCGATGATCAAGGCGGGAGCTTTCGACTCGTTTGGTGTTTATCGCTCACAGCTTTTGGCATCGTATGAGGAGATAATCGATATTTGCTCAAGACGTGAAAAGGCAAATATTCACGGCCAGATGGATATGTTTGCTTCGGAAGAAGAAAGCGAGTATCAGTTCCCGAAAATGGACGAGCTTTCGTTGCGCGAAATGATCGCATTTGAAAAAGATTCGTCGGGATTTTGCTTTTCAGGCCACTTGCTTGATTATTATTCAAAAAATCTGTCAAAACTGCAGATTATACCTATAAACGAGCTGAAAAGCAGGGTGATAGAAAACGATATTGCCGACAAACAGCGCGTCATGATCGCCGGCATCGTGTCGTCTCGCACGGTAAAACAAACCAAAAACGGCGATGCTATGGCATTTGTCCGACTTGAGGACCGTTTTGCCGATATCGAGCTTGTTGTT
>JAZSMZ010000107.1:0-3478 GCA_045536155.1 Eubacteriales bacterium | reverse complement strand
GGAGGACACAATGAACGAACTCCAACTAAAAATGTGTGATATACAAGGCAGACTCTTTGAGCTGTCAGGCGCGAATAGTTACGATAGCGTGACCTTCATCAAGGCGTTTATGACAGGCGAGGTCGCCAAAGGACTTGACTCCAAGTTCAACCGTATGCAATGGGCAGGCGAAGAATATCTCCTCGCGGAGATTGCCGATAACGCCGAACTCAGTAAGGGCGGCACCGTGTACGATAAAGAGGTACTCTACTGGGCAGGATACCTCTACCGCTTCTGGCACTTCGCCACAGGCGAGGATAGCAAGGACATCTACCGCCAAGCCCCTGCCGAAACCATGAGCCGCAATTGGCTCATCTTCCATACCCTCGCCCCCGAAGTGGCAATTGAGGATCTGAAAGAAATTTATAGGCAGAGGAACGAAAGTGATAAACCGCAAAAAACGGCATTAAAAGTCGATCAAGCCAAGAAGATAAAGGATGCCGAAGATACAATTCAAAAAATTAACGAGCTGTTAGCAGATTCGGGTTTGTTTAGACGTCAAGCAGATTCGTTGTATGATAAAATATCAAGAAATGCTGACTATTTTTTGTATATTGAAGCTGCTAAAAATAGAGAAGGTATCAAAGGAAATATACCTTTCGCACGACTTGACTATTTACCAAAAAGAAATGCTCTCATTGTAATAAGGGATGCAATTAAAGCATTTATAGTTGCGGAAATTGCAAAAAAGGAGAATTAAAATGGCAATCAGTAAAAAGCTTGAAATTATATATCACAACGGTCAGCCCGATGGCATTCGTTCCATCCGCAGACACCTCTCAACGATGACAACCTACGTTATTCCTCGTCCTCTGCTGTCGGAAGCTAAAAAGCTTTCGGGCATCAATCGCCCCGGAATTTACTATCTCATCAGCGAGAATGATGATAATAAAATTGCACAGATTTATATCGGGCAGACGAGAAACGGCGTTGTTCGTCTTGATGACCACAATCGTTCGAAAGACTTTTGGAACAAAGCAATTATGTTCTTGGCTGACAGCAAAACATTCTCCCTTGATATGATAAGCGGTCTTGAAGCTTATGCTATCGGCAAGGCGCATGATGCCAAGCGATACAAGGTAGAAAACTCGGTCAACCCCAAGTATGAGATCGATGAATATGACCTTCCTTTGATCGAAGAAGTTTACGAGGAAATTCAATTCATTATGGCAACGCAGGGTTACAAGATGGATAACTCCAAGGTGACCTTGAACGAAGCTAACACTTTACATACCACTCGAAACGGCATTCTTGCTTTTGGTGTTTACGATGGAGAGCACTTCGAGGTTCTTGAAGGTTCAGAAATCGACATGAAGCGAAAGTGTCATTCCGCAACGATGGAAAAGCAACGTCAAACGGCTCTTGCGAATGGCAACATTGTTTGCGTTGACGGAAAATATAAACTGACTGTTTCCGTGTCCTTTGCTTCCCCAAGCTCCGCAGGACAATTTGTTTTGGGCGGGAGCATCAACGGTTGGGTTGAATGGAAAGACAAAGATGGAAAAACATTGGACGAGCTCTATAGAAAGTAAAAGATTGGAGAATTAATATGTTTGATATAAATGATATGATTGCAGATGCGTTTATGAGTCCGCTTCAAAAAGCCATTAAGGAAGGATATATAACTATAAGCGGAAACGAGGGCAAACGCAAGATCACTTACGTTGCTTCTGAAAACCATTCTGAGAATTTCGAAGATCCCGAAGAAAAAGTGCGTGCGGAGTTCTATGCTGAGTTGATTTATAAATATCAGTATCCGGCAAACAGAATCAGAGTGGAGGTTACAATTCCCGATCGTCTGCCTACCGACCGCGCAGATATCGTTGTGTTTAGCGATGATGCTTGTACTCGCCCCTATGCTGTTGTAGAGTGTAAAAAAGAGGGTGTCACGGATGCCGAGTTCAATCAGGCAATCGAGCAAGGCGTTGGTAACGCTTCTTGGGTAAAGCTTCGCGCAGAATATGTTGTAATTATCGCAGGTGGAACTCGTCGCGTGTTAGAAGTATCTGACGAGTATGGCATCTTTGAAAGAGAAAAAAATATTGTTGCGGATTTGCCTAAGCAGTATGGAAAGGTTCAAGAGTATCGTTTTTATAAAGGTACTGCCAACGATATCAGGCCTGTCGCACGCGAGGACTTGATTGCAGCGATCAAAAAGTGTCATCAAACTTTGTGGGGCGGTGGTCGTCTTTCTCCTCCCACTGCTTTTGGTGAGCTTTGCAAACTTATCTTTGTTAAAATCAGCGACGAGCAGAAGCCTCGAAAGAAGGGTGAGCCCTATCAGTTCCAAATTAAAACTCACGAGCCGTCCTCTAAACTTGCAGAGCGAATCAATGCGTTGTATAACGAGCAAAAGGTAAAAGATCCCGAGGTGTTTATGGAGTCTATTAAGGTTGATGATCGTGTCCTCAGAACGGTGGTTTCTCACTTGGAAGCTATCAATTTAAGCAAAACCGATCTTGATGTTAAGGGTGTTGCTTTTGAGCAATTTATGGATGGATTCTTCAAAGGTGATTTCGGTCAGTACTTTACGCCTCGTCCTATTATCGAATTCTGCGTAAAAATGATGAAGCCACAGCAAGATTGGGATGTTCTTGATCCCTCCTGCGGATCGGGTGGTTTCCTTCTGCACGCTCTTGACTATATGCGTCAACAGGCAGGCGACTATTACGAAAAAGGTACGGTTGATTATTTCAATTATTGGCACGATTTTGCTGCAAAGCACCTTTTCGGTATTGAAATCAATGACGAAATTGCGCGTGTAGCAAAGATGAATATGATCGTCCACGATGATGGACATACCAATGTTATTAGCCACGATGCTCTTGAAAGTATCGCAATGATGCACGATCACAATAGAGGCTTTGCAGAAAACCGCTTTGATTTGATTCTAACAAATCCCCCATTTGGTTCAAAAATCAACTTTGCAGAAAAGCCTTATTTAACGTCTTTTGATCTCGGAAATTCAATGGATTCCAAAGGTAAAAAGAAACCTCGTAAAAATCAAAGCTCCGAGGTTCTGTTTATTGAGCGTATTTGGCAATTCTTAAAGCCTGGAACAGGCAAGGCTGCTATTGTATTACCCGACGGCATTTTAACCAATAGCTCGATGCAATATGTCCGTGATTTTATACTCGAAAAGTTTCAACTTCTCGCAGTTGTGAGCTTGCCTCAGTGCGCCTTTGCTCATTTTGGTGCTGGCGTTAAGGCATCTATTATTTTCGTTCGTAAGCGTAGGGCAAATGAAAAGCCCAACGGAGAGGAAGCTATATTTATGGCAGCTCCTGAACTGATTGGATATGATGCTACAGGAAGAAAGACCGAATCTCAGCTTGATGAGATTGTGGCAAAATTTGAGGAATTCCAAAAGGACGCAACACCTTTTTTCGCATAACCCCCGACGCGAATGACCTTTGTGTCTTTGCTGTTAAACGGGGGG
>JAZSMZ010000154.1:0-2217 GCA_045536155.1 Eubacteriales bacterium | reverse complement strand
CCATTCCATGGCAGGGGCAAACCGCTGCGAATTCAGCCTGGCCCCTTCGCCTATCGTCAGGACATTGGCGGAAGTGCCGCCCATGTTTGCGGCCGCGCCTTCAAGGCAAAAGCATGAATCCGTTCCCGCAACCGTTATGTTGCCGGGATTGACGATATCCGCAGATGCTACGCCGAAGCGGCATACGATCTCAAGGTTGTGCCCCTGCATGTCAAGCTTGCCCTGTCCGCCGCGGATATCCCAGCGGCGATATTTGTTGCCTGTATCGTAGCGAACACCGCCAAAGCGCGCATCACCGGCAAGAGTGATTCTTTCAAAGACGGCACGCCACTGGTCTTTGACAGTACCGACATGGCAAAGCGCACCGCATCCGTTCACGCCGTTGCCCGCAACGGTTATCTGTTCTTTGCCGAAAAGAAGCGCTTCCGTATCGTGCTTGAACTCCAGCGTCGCCCCGGAGGAGACCGTCGTACCCTTGTCGATATCGCCAAACGCCTCGTTGTGCGTAGCCAGCAGATATCCCTCCTGCACACGTATCTCACCCTTGTAGCCCTTCAGTGAACAGTCGATCAGCAATCTACCTCCGCCGGTCTTGACCAGATCGGCTCCGGATGCAATGAACTCTTCAAGATTGACTTTGTCGGCAATCCCAACATCAATTCCGGATTCTACATTTATGGTCAACTCCGCCGCCGTGCCTGTCATCATGGAGAGAGACACGACAGCAACAAAGATATTGGATTTCATTCGGTATCTTCCTTTCCGTGAAATAGAAAGATACCAAAATCATTTTTTTTTCAACCGAAATTATTGCGGAAGGCGCCTTGCTATTGGATAGCAATGATAAATATGCATCCTTAGTAAGGATTTGATATAATATAGCCGTTTTAAAGGCTAGGTAATATTGTGTCAAATTCACTTCTGAGAGCGAGAGGTGTCTCTTGCTGTTGTCAAGGAGGATCGCTCACATTTTTTGCTCTTGCGGTTCTGCTTCCTTTTGTTGTGCCCGCGAAGCAAATTTCTGTTTCTCCTTTGCCGGTGTCTCCCTATGCTGATACCGAGGTGTCGACGAATATCGTGTTCAACAGGCATCGTAGCGATGTCAAAGAATTTGAGCTCAAGTTTACATTGGATTGTTCGCCGTCAAATTGCATTCAGGTCGCGCTCGGAACGGACGTGGATGGGGATGGGGACCTTTCTTTTGCCGAGACTGGAGCCGTTTACGGCTGGCGCAATGGTCGGTATTTCATAGAAGATACCGTTGCCGGGAAGAGGTATGAACATTCAATCAGTGATGACAAGCGCATCGGGAGACAAGTTTTCAACGTTAATATGCGCACAACACGAGATTATCTCCCTAAAACATTTTTAGCGAATATAGATGGTGCTTCAGTTTTTACGAATCTCGCCACAACCGTTCCCTCATGGCTATATCAGCCAAAGTGGAACCTGATGCGAATCACCCGCCGAGGTGCTGATGCTCTTTCGGAATGGTTCAATTGCAAGATTGGCTATTCATATTTCTACATCACAATCAGGTGATGGCGTTTTAGGTTTATGAAAGGAATGAAAATGTTTGACAAAAATCTATCCAATGCAGATGATAAGATGCCGGAAAAAGAAAAGAAA
Source organism: Eubacteriales bacterium (assembly GCA_045536155.1). GTDB lineage: Bacteria > Bacillota > Clostridia > Oscillospirales > CAG-272 > JAZQNC01. The sequence continues at coordinate 588 of JAZSMZ010000154.1, read as the reverse complement.
GAAGAACAAGTTTTGACGAAGGAGGAATGCTAAGGATTCTGCCAGACGTTCCATGACCTGGATTCTTTCTTCAGGAAATGAAAGGCTATGAATATGAGTGATGACATAAATCTTCCCGGACGATTTTCCGTATTTGCCAATGGTGGAAAGCCGTCGGTCGTGGTGAGATTTGAGGATAACGACGTATGGCTGACGCAGAGACAGCTTGCAGACTTGTTCAATACAACGAAACAACTTGTAAGTCACCATATTCGTCAAATAATAGCCAGTGGCGAGTTGGATGAAAAACGAACTGTCAAAAAATATTTGACAGTTCAAACTGAAGGGGTGCGATCGATCGGGCGGCATATAGATCATTACAATCTTGATATGATTATTGCCCTTGGATATCGCATTGATAGTCCCATAGCCATTCGTTTTCGGCAATGGGCGACACTTAGGTTGCATGAGTTGATACAGAAAGGATTTGCACTTGAAGACGAACGGCTCAAAGATGGCGGCAACCGTTATTTCAAGGAATTGCTTCAGCGCATCCGGGACATCCGCACGAAAAAGCCATGCAGAAGGCGGAGTCTGAGTTTGAAATAT
>JAZSMZ010000085.1:0-10229 GCA_045536155.1 Eubacteriales bacterium | reverse complement strand
CAGATGGCAGCTCTCCAGGAGGAGCTTGATGCAAAGGAATACGAGATCAAGGCAGGCGGCGGCGTTGTTACCGTAAAGATCAACGGCAAAAAGGAGCTCCTTGCCCTTGACATAAAGCCCGAGATCGTTGATCCCGACGATATCGAAACTCTTTCCGACGTTCTTTGCGCCGCATTCAACGAAGCTATCCGCACCGTTGAGGATACAAATCAGAAGGCGATGTCCTCTGTAACAGGCTCGCTGAATATGCCCGGTTTGTTCTGATAATATGTCCGATATGTTAGCTCCGCTCGAAAATCTGATCGAGCAATTCAGACGAATTCCTTCGGTAGGCAAAAAGTCGGCAACAAGAATGGCCTATTCCATACTTGAATATTCCGAAGAAAAGGCAAAGGCTCTGTCTGATGCCATAATTGAAGCAAAGGAGCACATTACCCTTTGTCCCCGCTGTTTTCAGTACTCGATAGACGGTATGGAATGCTCGGTATGCTCCGATGAAGAGCGCGACAGATCTGTTATCTGCGTTGTTGAGGATTGCCGCGCCGCATACTCCATCGAGCGCGTACGCGACTACAAGGGTATGTACCACGTGCTTCACGGTGTTCTCTCCCCTCTCGACGGCATCGGTCCCGAGGATATCCGTGCGGCCGAGCTTTGCGAAAGAGTTGCCGAGGGCGAGGTAAAAGAGGTTATCATCGCCACCGACCCCGACGTTGAAGGCGAGGCTACCGCAGTATATATCACGAAGCTGTTAAAGCCGCTCGGAGTAAAGGTCAGCCGACTTGCATACGGAATGTCTGTTGGCGGCGATCTTGAATATACAGACGAGGGCACGCTTGCAAGAGCGATCAGCGGACGCCGCGAGTTAGACTGATCACAAACGCCATCAGTTAAAGGAGTCTTTATGTCACCGATCACAGCGATATTTTACGGTCTTGTTCAGGGCCTTACCGAGTTTTTGCCCGTTTCAAGCTCGGGACATCTTTCCATTCTGCAAAACATCTTCCACATGGAAGGTCTTGAGCAAAACTATTTCACCTTTGATATACTGTTGCATCTGGCAACACTTATAGCGGTATTTATAGTATATTACAAAACGATATTCCCGCTTGTACCCGCAATTTTTACAACGATTGGAAAAGTATTCAAGGGCAAATTCAAGCTCTGCGAATACAACGAAAACGAGAGATTCGTAATCATGGTTATCGTTGCGACAATTCCCCTCTTTTTCGCGGTTCCCTTCAACGATTATTTTGAATCGCTCTATTCGCATACAAAGATAATCGGCTGCATACTCATCTTTAATGCTCTGGTTCTCTTTATTTCCGATATGATGTCAAAGGGACAAAAGGAGATAAGCGAGGTAAAGCCGCGAAATGCAATAGTGGTAGGTCTTTGCCAGATGTGTGCTCTGCTGCCCGGCCTTTCCCGTTCGGGCTCGACCATCACCGGAGGTCTGACTCAAGGATTCTCCCGCGAGTTCGCGGTCAAGTTTTCCTTTATTTTGTCTATTCCTGCGATATTGGGTGCGAACATACTTAAAATACCCGAGCTTATCAGCAATCCCGTTCCGTCGAGCGATATTTTCGCCTACGTTTTGGGTATGGTTACCGCCGCACTTGCAGGCATTGCCGCAATGAAGCTGCTCATTCTGATTTCGAAGAAGGCAAATTTCAGATTTTTCTCTGTATACTGCGCAATAGTTGGACTTGTTGCAGTTATTTTCGGTTGATTTGATATGCACATATAAAAAAAGGAAGCGTACGCTTCCTTTTTTGTTTTTTTCTTTTATTGCTCGTCTTATTGCTCGTCTTCGAAGGCCATTACCATCTTTACGCGTTCAGAGTGGCGGCCACCCTCGAATTCTGCATTTACGAAATTGTCAACAAGATCGAGTGCAAGTCCGTATCCGACAACTCTTTCGCCGATACAGAGGATATTGGAATCGTTATGCATACGGGTGAGTCTTGCAGAGAATGTGTCGGAGCAGCAAGCCGCGCGAATACCCTTATGCTTGTTTGCGGCAAGCGACATTCCGATGCCGGTACCGCACACGAGGATACCAAGATCGCTTTCGCCCTTCTGAATATCTACGCAAACAAGATGAGCGTAGTCGGGATAGTTTACCGAATCGCCCGAATTTGTTCCGTGGTCGATTACGGTGTGTCCTTTTTCGGTGAGATACTTTGCGATCGCATTTTTGAGCATATATCCGCCGTGATCGGCGGCAACAGAAATTTTCATTGTATTATACCTTCCTTATTTAGTTAATTGTTTTGATTTGCATTGCGCTCCTCAAGGCTTTGCGCATTGACGGGGCGCAGATATATCGGCGAGAGCTTTTCGTCCGAAAAGTCTGCTCCTATATTGCTTTCATGCATTGATTTTGCGGACAGTGCAACGCCGTATCCGCTCTGATAGCGCAAGCGCTCGGGAGTATCCTTGATGCAATCGAGCTTTATCAGCTTACGCGCTACGTCATAGCCGTCGCCGACAAAATAGACGGGGGCATCAAGTGCACTAAGCTCCTTTTCGAGCTCATCTGCCATGATGCATCTATCCTCGCTTAGGCGCTGACCGTTTTTGAAAAGCGCATTATAGAGCTGGCCTCGGCGGGCATCCATCACAGGGCAGACGATGGCATCGGGTGCGACAAAGTCGAGATTGTGGGACAGCGCTTCAAGCGTGGACACGCCGATGCAGGGCTTATTCGATGCAAAGGCAAGTCCTTTAATTGTGGATACGCCGATTCTGACACCCGTAAACGATCCCGGTCCTGCCGAGCAGGCAAATATATCGATATCCGAAACATCCATCTTTGCGGTTTCAAGCATCGATTTGATCATCGGAAGCATCGTTTCGCTATGTGTCAGTGTCGTTCGTACTGTAAATTCCGTTATAAGCTTGTCGCCGTCGCAAATTGCCCCGGCGGCGATAGTGGCTGTTGTGTCTATTGCTAATATGCGCATTTTTTCACTTCTTTATAGCTATTGATATTTCTCTGTCGCAATCGCCGAGATGCGCGATATGCACTTCGACTCTTTCGTCGGGCAGCGCATAGGGGATATTTTCGCACCATTCGGCGGCAATGACTGCCTTGCTGTCGTCAAACAGCTCGTAAAATCCGACCGAATAGAGATCGTCATCACTTGTGATGCGGTAGAGATCGAGGTGGTAAAAGTTATTTTTGCCCTCGTACATATTGATTATAGAGTATGTCGGACTCGAAACGTAACAATCGGGTGCGAGCACTTTGGCCATGCCGCGCACAAATGCCGTTTTACCCTGCCCGAGCTCGCCGTAAAGGGCGACGAAAACAGGCTTTGCGCAATCGATCTTATCTGAGGCGATCGCCTCGGCCAGCGTCTGTCCTGCCCTTTCGGTATCGGTATCGCTATGGGAAATTATCTTTTCAAACATCGTAAAATCAGAACAGACCGACGATATTTCCGTCGTCGTCAATATCAATGTTGTTTGCGGCGGGTACTTTGGGCAGACCGGGCATGGTCATGATCGCGCCGGTGAGCACTACAAAGAATTTCGCGCCTGCGGAGAGCTTTATATCACGTACGGTAAGACGGTATCCGGTAGGACGGCCGAGCTTTGTGGGATCGTCGGACAGCGAATACTGTGTTTTAGCCATACATACGGGATAAGTTGCATATTCGGGATTTATTTTAAGAATTGCGCGGAGTGCACTTTCGGCACCGGCTTCATATACGACACCGTCAGCGCCGTAGATCTCGCGTGCGATGGTTTCGATCTTTTCCTTGACGGAAAGCTCATCGGGATAAAGGGTATGGAATTCGCTTTCCTTTTCGCAGGCGGCAATTACCTTTTCGGCAAGCTCGATTCCGCCTTCTCCGCCCTTGGCAAACACCTCGGAAAGGGCGAGCTCTGCACCGTTCTCGGTGCATACGTTCTGTACGCACTCGATTTCGGCATCGGTATCGGTATGGAAACGATTGATGGCAACGACAACGGGCACACCGTACTTGCGGAGATTTTCGATGTGCGCAACGAGGTTGACAGATCCCTTCTTGAGCGCTTTTACGTTTTCCTCGGCGAGATTTTCCTTTTTTACGCCGCCATTGTACTTGAGCGCACGGATAGTAGCGACAAGAACTACGGCAGAGGGCTTAAGTCCTGCTGCGCGGCACTTGATATCGAGGAACTTTTCCGCTCCGAGGTCGGCACCGAATCCAGCCTCGGTAATTGCATAGTCGGCAAGCTTTAATGCAAGCTTGGTTGCGCGTACTGAGTTACAGCCGTGTGCAATATTGGCGAAAGGTCCACCGTGGATGATGGCGGGAGTGTTTTCGGTAGTCTGGACAAGATTAGGCTTAATTGCATCGCGCAAAAGAACGGTCATAGCGCCGTTTGCCTTGATATCACGCGCGAAAACGGGCTTATTGTCGTAGGTGTATGCAATAAGAATGTTTCCGAGACGCTCGCGAAGATCAGCGAGGTTTTCAGAAAGGCAGAGGATAGCCATAACCTCGGATGCAACGGTGATGCTGAAATGATCCTGGCGCGGGATACCGTCGGCCTTTGTGCCAAGTCCTACCATTACATTACGGAGTGCGCGGTCGTTAGTGTCGGTAACACGGCCGAACATTATGCGGCGCTGGTCGATTCCGAGCTCATTGCCCTGCTGGATGTGGTTATCTATCATTGCGCAAAGAAGGTTGTTTGCCGCAGTGATAGCATGGAAATCGCCTGTGAAATGGAGATTGATATCCTCCATGGGAAGGACCTGTGAATATCCGCCGCCTGCGGCACCGCCCTTGACTCCGAATACCGGTCCGAGCGAAGGCTCGCGCAGTGCGATAATGGCGTTTTTGCCTATCTTGGACATGGCCATACCGAGACCGATGGTGGTGGTCGTCTTTCCCTCGCCTGCGGGGGTGGGATTGATAGCGGTTACAAGGATAAGCTTGCCGTCTTTCTTCGATGCGTTTCTCGCGATAAATGCATCGGATATTTTGGCTTTGTATTTGCCGTAGAGCTCAAGCTCGTCGTCGGCAATGTCAAGCTTTGAAGCGATCTCTGCAATAGGAAGAAGCTTTGTTTCCTGGGCGATCTGGATATCAGTCTTCATATCTTTTCATCCTTACATAAATTATTGTTTTAAATCGGGCAAAAACGCCGAAAATACGGTTGTTTTTTCGCGTACGATATTATCTTATCATATATTTAATAAAAGTTCAAGAACTTTTGAAAAAAACCTTGACAAAAGGTGATATTTGTGCTAAAATATCTCTACCTCGAAAAGGAGGTTTTTTTGTGTTGCAATCACAAGGCCTTTTTGAGGGAGATAATCAGCTTTCCATACAAGATCAAATGCGCTTGATTTTGAAAAGGACAGCCTTATATTTTATCGGAGACACGGTAAATTCCATTGTGAACGTGTTCTCCCGGAAAGGATGGATTTGACAAATGAGAGTCAGAATTACCCTCGCTTGCAGTGAGTGCAAGCAGCGCAACTACGACACTATGAAGAACAAGAAGAACGACCCCGACAGACTCGAGCTGAACAAGTACTGCCGTTTCTGCAAGAAGCAGACTCTGCACAAGGAAACCAAGTAAGGAGAAAGATTAATGTCGGAAAACGAAAAGAAAGTTGCTGAAGTTTCTACCGCAAAGGCAGAAACCAAGAAGCAAAAGAAAAACCGCATATCCTTTAGAGAGCGCATTGCTAAGGGTTGGCGCGACTACAAGAGCGAAATGAAGAAGATCGTTTGGTTCAACCGCGAGCAGACCTTCAAGAGCTCCGTTATCGTTATTGTCAGCATTCTTATTTGTGCGATTTGCGTTGGCGCATTAGACATCGCGTTCTCGCGCCTCCTTGAATTGCTCGCATCCCTTGTATAAGTTGGTAAGCAAAGATGAGCGATTTTAGCGACATCACCACAGAAGCCAGATGGTATGTGGCGCACACCTACTCCGGTTATGAGAACAAGGTTAAAGCAAACCTTGAGAAAATCATTGAAAACCGTCAGCTTCATCATATGATCATGGATATCCGCATCCCCGTCGAGATCACAACCGAGCCCGATGGCAAGGACGAAAACGGAAATCCCAAGGAAAAAGAAGTTGAAAACAAGATTTTCCCGAGCTACGTTCTGGTCAAAATGATTATGACCGACGAAACATGGCACGTTGTACGAAACATTCGCGGCGTGACCGGATTTGTCGGCCCCGGATCGAAGCCCACTCCCCTGACCGACGAAGAGGTTGCCGGTATCGGCATCGAGCGTCATGAGATCACCGTCGAATACAAGGTTGGCGACAGTGTCAAGATCACCGCAGGTCCTCTTGAAGGATTTATCGGTACAGTACTCGAAATATCCCCCGACAACCGCAAGATCAAGGTTCTCGCTTCCATGTTCGGTCGCGAAACTCCCGTCGAGCTCGGTTCGCAGGATGTTTCGGCGCTTGTTATTTGAGTTAATAAAAAATTCAGACAAGTTTCTTTTATCCAAGGCCGTTTTGTAAACGGCAATTACAGTGGGAGAGGCATATGCCGCCTCGAGCCGCGGTAAATTTAATAAAAAACATATCAGACCGCGGATTCGCCATATTTTGGCGTACTACCACATACGGAAGGAATTATTAAAATGGCAAAGAAAATTTCAGGTTATATCAAGCTTCAGCTTGATGCAGGTAAGGCTACCGCACAGCCCCCTGTAGGTCCCGCTCTCGGTTCCTATGGTGTTAACATTCAGAACTTCATCAAGGAGTTCAACGAAAAGACCAAAAATCAGATGGGTTACATCATCCCTGTTGTAATCACTGTTTATGCTGACCGTTCGTTCTCTTTCATCACCAAGACTCCTCCTGCTCCCGTTCTTATCAAGAAGGCTACAGGTATTGAGTCCGGTTCCGGCCGTCCTCAGGCTAACAAGGTTGCTCACCTTACCAAAGAACAGGTTAAGCAGATCGCTGAAACCAAAATGCCCGACCTTAACGCAGCTTCTCTTGAGGCAGCAATGAGCATGATCGCCGGTACCGCTCGTTCCATGGGCGTTACCGTAGAAGAGTAAGGAGGGTTTCAGAAATGGCATTCAAAGGTAAAAAGTATCAGGAAAGCGTAAAAGTTTTCGACAAGAATAAGGCATACGATCCCGCAGAGGCAATTGACCTCGTTTGCAAGACTTCCAAGGCAAAATTCGACGAAACTGTTGAACTTCACGTTCGTCTCGGCGTTGACTCCCGTCACGCTGACCAGCAGGTTCGCGGTGCTGTTGTACTTCCCAACGGTACCGGTAAGACTGTTCGCGTTCTCGTAATCACCAAGGGCGACAAGGTTGCCGATGCTCAGGCTGCAGGCGCTGATTATGTTGGTGCAGAAGAATACATCGAAAAGATCCAGAAAGAAAACTGGTTCGAGTTCGACGTAATCATCGCTTCTCCCGACATGATGGGTATGATCGGTCGTCTCGGTAAGGTCCTCGGTCCTAAGGGCTTGATGCCTACTCCTAAGGCCGGCACCGTTACCCCCGACGTTGCACGCGCAGTTACCGAAGTTAAGGCAGGTAAGATCGAATACCGTCTTGATAAGACCAACATTATCCACTGCCCTATCGGCAAGGCATCCTTTGGTACCGAAAAGCTCACCGAGAACTTCGAAGCTCTCATGGGCGCAATTATCAAGGCTAAGCCCGCTGCTGCTAAGGGTCAGTACATCAAGAGCTGTGTTATGGCTTCCACTATGGGCCCCGGCATCAAGGTTAACGCTGCTAAGCTCGGCTAATTAAATCGATTTATAAAAAAGCACTCTCGATCGAGAGTGCTTTTTTGAAATATTTGAGATATGAAAAAAGAACTGGGATATTATCATTCGATAATTGTATTTATTATAACTATGGTCGCGATGGTTTATATCGCGGCGCCGATGCAGCATTATCTCGGCATGACGGGACTGGCACTAACTGAAATAATGTTAGGCATTATCGCGGTTTTGGCTATTGCCATTCTTCGTGCTGATTTTAAAGAGGTCTTCCCTTTTAAAGTGCCACATCCGTCAATGTTCTTTGCATCGCTGATATTTTACGCGGGCATTTATATATTAAACCTTGCACTGAGTAGCGTAATATCGGAGCTATTCCCTGCCTCAAACGATTTTTCCGAGTCTATAACCGCATTTGTCGCGGGCACCCCTCCTGCATTGACAGTCATTATCATGGCTGTTATGCCAGCGATATTTGAAGAACTGCTCTATCGCGGCGTGATATTGTCGGGGTTAAAGCAGCTTCATCATACCCGGGCGATCGTGCTGTGCTGTGGAGTAGCATTTGGAATCTTCCATCTCAATCTTTACCGATTCCTGCCCACCGCCCTTCTCGGATGTACGTTGGCGTATATCAGCCTTAAGACAGATTCACTGCTCATTAATATGATAATGCACTTTTTGAACAACCTTATCTCGGTCATCGCTATTTTCTCGCTCAGCAACACCGATATTTCCAATGTTGGGCAAGCAACCGACGTATCGATATGGCCGGCGGTGATTTTATTTGCCGCGATAGGTGCTATATTGATAACGATCGGAATGAAGAAAATGCAAACGCTTTCAAAATTAGATCGGCAAAACGAAACAGCAGATTAATTTGTAAAAGCCACACAAATTGTGTGGCTTTTGTTTGTGCGTCAGCCTAATTCTCTCGGCTCGTATTTGCCTTTTTCAATAATCTCGTATCCAAGGAACACTTCACCGTCACCGATCTTGTATACCACCTTATGGGACGGGATAAGACAAAATTCGTCGGCATAAAACTGAACCGTAACGTATGTAACGCCGTCACTTTCGCTGACATCAATTATACGTTGTATCGGAATCGGAAGATCACGTGTGTCGGCATAACGAACAGTATCGGATTCTTTATCATATTCGCATCGATACATGAGCTTATCTCTGTCAGGTCTTTCAATATCAATTCCGAATTTTTCCGACAACAAACGCTGCATATCATCGAAGCTTACCGTAAGATTTTCGCCGTAATATCCGCAAATGTAGTCATAAGGCAAATAATAGCTCTCATTATCCCATTCGCCATACGAAGGTATTTCCCAGTGCATCCATGATAAATACCCATTCACGGCACAGGCCGCGGCGTTATCGTCGAATTTATTCAGTTTCTCTTCTTCGCTCGGCTTAATGGTAAAACTATCGCCATCAAACACTAACTCGCCGCGATATATCGTCAAATATATAGTATCGCTTAACATCCACGAATGCCTGCCCGGAGGCACCGTTTGGATCAGTGAATCCCCGGTTACAGTAAAATCAAAGCGGAACAGCGAATCATAATTTGAATCTATCAGCAGAGATACAGAATAGTCTGTGATTTTCAGATCATTTATCTCGGAAATGTGAGATTCTCCTTTGACAAAATTCTTAATAAACGTATACACATTATTGCATCTGCGCTCTTCTCCTGTTGAATTGTCGATTAAAAAGAGCGAATCCCATTCTTCGATATCGGTGATTGCGTCTTCCGTATAGCTGTACCAAACCGGAAGGGTTGATATGCTGTACCGTTCGTAATATTGATTAAATTCTTCTTCGGTTGCAGCCTTATTTCCGACATAGTACTTTTGTGACGTACCGTCGCCCTGCCTACGTGCCACAACGGTTTCGGAACAAGATGCACCGTTGAAATCAAGACTGCAGACAGTTAAATCAAAGGCACCGGATGATGAAATAAATGTTCCGTTGCTCTTTATACCGTTCATTGCCCTATATGGGAAACTGTAAGCATATACAACATCTCTGTTTCTGTGCAAAACAACATATCCGCAATAGTTATTCTCTCCGCGTGCCATCCACAATACCATTTCGGGATCACTATCGCCGTTCATATCAACAAAGGCGTATTTTTTTATCACCTCATATTCATCAAGATACTCGCCGAGATAGAGCGCTTTGGATGAATTGGAAGTATATAATTTTGTCTGATTTTCAAGAACGGACATAAGAAGACTCTTCGTACTGATACCTGAAATCTCTGGATAGTAACTTGCAATATCTTTTTCTGAAAGCACGCCGCCGTATTCAAATTCCAGCCAGTTTGTGTAATCCGTATATGAAAAATTGTTGAATTGAACGTAAGATGTTTCACCTTTATTGGTCAAACGCAGGACAAACATACATTCGCCGCTTCCGCCTCCAACGCCGGCAAATACAGGCATAACCGAGTCGTATTCCAAATCCTCGGGAAGCTTTG
>JAZSMZ010000084.1:0-14103 GCA_045536155.1 Eubacteriales bacterium | reverse complement strand
CAGAGAAAACAAGTGTTTTCTCTGCCGATTTCCTGTGACTTAAATTTCTCCATTAAGAACAACAGAGAAAACTCTGTGCTGTTTTTTATATTTAGTTAATACTATCAATGTCAAATTCGGAGTTAAGCACCACCCAGTTTTGAGGAAAGAACCTCATAATATTCCACCATGATCCTCCCATGAGCGAATATCTTCGTATAAGATCCAATTTTGCTTCAATGCTGCGCGCGTCCTCAAAATAGCATATATTTTCAAAACCGTCACGGTAAAATGTAAAGTAAGGCGTTTTCGCCATGTTATCAAACATTATTTCCGCGCCGACCTCGCGCGCAAGCGCTACCGCACCGACGTTTGACAAGCTGTCTGCCTTGGATTCACCCTCTACAAAGGGCAATCTCCATACATATCCGTAGTTTGGCAGTCCCATAAAAATCTTTTCGGATGAGATCCTGCTGACCGCATATTTAACTACCTCTTCAACTTTATCGATGGGTGCAACTGGGAGAGGCGGACCGTAGGTGTATCCCCATTCATACGTCATGATCAAAACGTAGTCAGCAGCTTCTCCAAGAGCCGCGTAGTCATGTCCTTCATACAACAGTCCCATCTGATTATCAGATGTCTTGGGAGCCAATGCAACGACAACGAAATATCCAAGTGCATTAAGTCGCTCACGAGCAAGTGATACAAAGTTCACGTATGCCTCTTTGTCGGAAGGGTAGATATATTCAAAGTCAATATCAAGACCCTGATATCCTTTTTCGCTCATAACGTTGATGATATTGTCGATCAACTTATTCTGCTTTTCATCCGACTGCAAAAGGACGTTTGAAAGCACGTTTGAAAACATGCCGTTTTCGCCAAGTGTTGACAAAAGCATTATTGGAGCTGTTCCGTACTCCTGCGCTACTTTTACAACTTCATCGTCATCGGGAATTATCAGATCAGCATCCTCTGTAAAACCATAAGTAAATACAGTCATGTATGTAAGATAGGGAAGTGTAGCCCGAAGAAGGTCGCGATCGATATACGGATATGTATACCCATTTGATGCAAAAGGCAATGATGGCATATCGGTGTATGCAATAACCAAAGTCTGGCCCTCATAAATTCTGTCTTTACCGCCGAGAATCTGATTATTTCGCCATAGCTGATTCAGCGTTATACCATACTCGTTTGCGATTGACAAGAGCGTATCGCCTGCACGTACTGTATGAACTGTTTCATATGACGGAATACAAATTGTCTGCCCTGCAACAAGGTCATTACTCGTTAGCAGGTTAAATGCCGTCAGCTGCGATACAGACAGCCCATATCTCTGACCGATTGAGTATAATGAATCACCCTGTTTTACAACGTAAATCTCCATTAAAAACGCCCCCTTAAATGTAATATAATAATCATATTTACATAAGCTTTAAAATATTACCGTATTAAAGTAAATTTTATTTAATATATATGTTTAACATATTGTTAAATGCTTGACAAACATATCTAATTGGACTATAATTATTATAATAGAAATAGTAATGTAAACTACTTTTTTTGAAAGGAATTATATATTATGATAAGAGCCGATTACAGTGGACGCACAGTCGTAATTACAGGTGCTGCGGGCGGCATCGGAGCAGGCATGTGCCGCGTATTTGCAGCCAACGGTGCAAAGGTTGCTGTTTGCGATATTAACGAAGAAGGATGCAAGAAATTGGCCGATGAGCTTTGCGCACAAGGCTACACTGCAAAGCCTTTTGTTCTTAACGTTACCGACCGTGACGGTATGGGTGCAGTAGCTGAAATAATCGCTGATGAATTTGACGGTATCGATGTACTTATTAACAATGCAGGCGTTAACGTCGGTCCTAATGACCGTTTTCCGGTTGACAAGTTCTCTCCCGAAAAATGGGATTGGATCAGCACCGTTGACCTTGACGGCGTATTCAATGTTTCCCGCGCATTCATTCCTTATCTGAAGCAGAAAAAAGGCGGTAATATCGTAAATATCAGTTCTGTTGTTGGTGTTGTTCCGCTTCGTAACCAGTGTGCTTTTGCTGCCGCAAAAGCCGCAGTTGTAAACCTTACCAAGGCAATGGCTATTGAACTTGCTCCCGACGGAGTGCGCGTCAACTGCATCTGCCCCGGTTCCATTATGATGGACGGTACCAAGGCCCTCTTCTACGGAAACCCCGAAATGGCAGAAAAGATGATGGTCAACATTCCTCAGCATCGCCCCGGTGATCCCGAAGACATCGCTTATGCAGCCCTCTACTTGGCAGATGAGTGCGCAGGTTATGTAACAGGCGCTATCAATGTTGTTGACGGTGGTTGGACCTGCGGTTTTGCTCGTGATTTTTAAATAATATTTATCAAACAAGAAAGGATAAATTGCCATGCTTACTCTCGCAAATGATATCCTGTCTCGTCACATCCCCAAGGGAAGCTTCGGTCTGTTTTCGGTTGGTCAGGCAGGGTATATAATCAAAACTCCCGATAACCAGCTCATCGCAATTGACCTGTATCTTTCCGACAGTTGTAACCGACTTGTTGGATTCAAGCGCTTGATGCCATACATTCTTGATGCTACCGATCTTGTATTTGATACGATCATCTGCACTCACGAGCATGAAGATCACCTTGATATCGACTCTGTACCATTTATGTTTTCTTACGGTTCTCCCGAGCTCTTTGTTAATGCTGAATCCGTTGAAAAGCTCAAAGCATTCGGCGTTGTAGGTGATAGAGTTAAGCTCATTGAACGCGGCGGATGCTACACAAGCGGATCGGTAATGATTGAGGCTACCTTCTGCGACCACGGCACAGCTGCACCCAACGCTGTAGGTCTTATACTCACCATTGAAGGGAAGACTATGTACATTGCAGGCGATACATCTTACCGCCCTGAAATGATTGCTGACATAGCACAGCGCGATATCGACGTTATGGCTGTTCCGATCAACGGTGCTTACGGTAACCTTAATGAAATTGAGGGTGCAAAATACAGCGCGCTTGTTAAGCCGTCGCTCACTTTACCTTATCACTACGGTATGTTCGCCCAGCACGGCGGTGATCCCGGCAAATTTATGTCCGCTATGGCAGATATAGCCCCCGATCAAAAATATATGCTCATGCGTCCGGGTGAAGGAATTATTATTTAAAAAAGCAGTATGCATTTTGAAAGGACTAAATAACCATGATAGAAAATATTAATAAGTATATTGACCACACAATCCTTAAACCCTTTGCGGGTGAAAAGGAAATTAAAAAACTTTGCGATGAAGCCATTGCTATGAATTCCGCTTCTGTCTGTATCAATCCCTGCAACGTCGCCCTTGCGCGTCGTCTTCTCGAAGGTACCGATATTGAGGTATGCACAGTTATAGGATTTCCTCTCGGACAAAACACAACCGCAATTAAAGCTGCAGAAACCGAACAAGCTTATAACGACGGATGCCAGGAATTTGATATGGTTATCAACGTCGGCGCGCTCCACGATAAGCGCTACGAATATGTAAAGAACGACATCGAAGCTGTTGTAAAAGCAGCAAAAGGTCGCACTGTTAAGGTAATTATAGAAACATTCTACCTTTCCAACGAAGAAAAGGTTATCGCTTGCAAGCTCGCAACAGAGGCAGGCGCACATTTTGTTAAGACATGCACGGGATTCAATGAAGGCGTTGCTACAGTCGATGATATCAAGCTTATGAAGGAATCGGTCGGCGAGGGAGTTTTAGTTAAAGCATCTTCAGGAATCCGTACATATGAACAGGCAAAAGCGCTTATCGATGCAGGCGCTTCAAGACTCGGAACCTCCTCTGGTGCAGCTATAATCGAAGGCTGGAACAATGCAAAATGAATAAAGCCATATACGAGGGCCGTTATAAAGACCTGTTGGCGGTAATTGTTGAAAGCGACATTTTGATGGCAACATTTCTCCCTTACAACGGTGCAAAGATGGCTTCGCTTTACGATAAAATAGGCAAAAGAGAGCTTCTTTGCCAAGCTGATGGTGAGACATACCGTCCGATCGGTCTTTATTCAAGCTACATTGACGGGGAATGCTCCGCCTTTGACGATATGTTCCCGACAATTGACCCATACACACCCGATTTTGGACCCAGAAGCGGTATAGACTACATTGACCACGGCGAAGTTTGCCGCTCACCGTTTGTCTATGCAATTAAGGACGATTCACTTGTAATGTCATTTACATCTCAACGTCTTTCCTATAGATATTTGAAAACCGTTTCCTTAACTGATGATGGATACATAAAACTGTCATACGATATCAAAAACAATGACACCTCTTCCATACCTTTTGACTACCTTTGGGCTGCACATATTATGATAGCTGCTGTCGAAGGTGGACAGGTAGTCACCTCATACAGCGAGGGTGACGATGTAGAGGTCATGTTTGACGATTTCTCACGCTACGGAAAAAGATGGGACAAGCTGAAATATTCAACTGATATGCTTCGCTCGAATACATATTCCGAAAATGGCGATGCATATAAGCTTTATTTTACAAATCCGGCGCCTGAAGGCAAATTAAGCTACATTTATCCCGATAAATCAGCTCTTACTCTTACTTACGATTCCAAAATCCTGCCTTACATCGGAGTTTGGATGAACAACGGCCATTTCAAGGGCATGTATAATGTTGCTCCGGAAATCGCCTCCATACCATATGATGCACCGCAGGAAGCCGCAAAGAGAGGTATTCAGAGCTTTATTGAAACAGGGAAGAGTGTCTGCTTTGACATTGTTATATCCATAAATTGAGGATAACCATGAAAAAAAGCAAAATTACCGTTGTTGGCAGCTTCATTGCAGACCTTGCTTTCTACACGCCGCAATTCCCGCGTGACGGCGAGAGCATTATTGGACACCAACTGAAGATGGGACCCGGCGGCAAAGGTTCCAATGCCGCAACTGCAGCATCGCGTAGCGGCGGTGAGGTTGTGATGGTTACAAAAGTCGGACGAGACAATCTTGCTGATATCGGATATAACCACTACAAAAATGAAGGTATGACAACCGATTATTTTTTTGTATCGGACACAACCGAAACAGGCTCTGCCGTAATTGAAGTACATGCAGAAAGTGGTCAGAACCGTATAATCGTAGTTCCTGGAGCGAATTTCGATCTTACTCCTGACGATGTAGATAAAGCCGAGTACGAAATTGTAACATCAGACGTTGTGCTAATGCAGCTGGAAGTCAATTTAGATGCCGCAAAGCGCGCAATCGAATTAGCAAAGAAACACGGCAAAATAGTTGTTTTCAATCCCGCCCCGGCGAAGGATGTACCATGTGGAATGTTTTTGGGCGTTGACTATTTTACTCCCAACGAAAGCGAAGCCGAATTCTTCTCGGGAATTACAGTTGATACTGATGAGGATGCTTTCAGAGCGGGCAAAAAGCTGCTTGAACTGGGCGTTGAAAATGTAATCATCACCTTAGGCAAACGAGGTGCGGCTTTTGTTTCGAAAAGCGAGCAGTATATTGTTCCGACAACTGATCTCAAAGCTGTTGATACAACAGGTGCCGGCGATGCCTTCAACGGTGCCTTATGTGTTGCTTTAGGTGAAGGGCTTGATATTCTGAGTGCAATTAAATTTGCAAACTGCGTTTCTTCCATAGCAGTCACAAGGAAGGGCTCGTCCGATGCAATGCCCGAACGCTGTGAAACCAAAGAATTGCTCAAAAAATATTACAATATTGACCTGTAAATCATGTTAAAATTCAGAAGTGCAACCGTGGATGATTCGAATGCAATACTCGACATCTACACTCCGTTTATCGCGAACACCACCGTCACGTTTGAAATTGAAGTGCCTACTCATGACGATTTCAGACACAGGGTAGAATCGCTTGTTTCAAATTTTCCATATATCGTTGCCGAGGACGCCGGGAAGATTATCGCCTATGCCTACGCTCACGCATACCGCGAGCGCGCTGCATACCGATTTGACTGTGAGCTTTCGGTTTACGTATCTCCGCTGTCACAACGGCGGGGAATCGGCAAGAGACTTTATGATATTCTCATCGCAGCCTTAAAAGAAATGAATTATCATACTGCGTATGCAGTAGTAGCTCTACCAAATGAAAATAGCCAGATATTTCATGACAAATACGGATTTGTGCTCGAAGGTTATTCACGAAATACAGGTTATAAATTTGACCGTTGGCTGGATACTGCTACGTATTCATATAATCTCCTGCCATACGATCAAAACCCCACACCAACACTATGTGTAAATCAAATAGATTTAAATAAAATTATTTACAACGATTCATTGAAATATGAATCAGATTGAGGTATCAAATGAAAGCAATTTCTGTTGTAAGTCAAAACGATATCCGCCTCCAGGAGATCGAAACTCCGGAACTTTTGCCCGACGAAATACTGTGTAAAGTTGTGTACGTTGGCATCTGCGGCACTGATCTGGCCATTTACACCGGTGAGACCAACTTTGTTCGCGACGGACTTATAAAGTATCCCGTTCGCATCGGCCACGAATGGTCCGGTTATGTTGAAAAAGTCGGTTCTGCAGTTACCAAATTCAAGCCGGGTGACAGAGTCGTATCAGATAATGGCTTTGTATGCCGTACCTGTCCCGCCTGCCAGCGCGGTGATTACGAAAACTGCGAAAATAACCGTTCGGTTGGTACGATCAACTGCTGGGACGGCGCTTATGCCGACTATATTGTAGTTCCCGAAATGCACCTGTATCATCTGCCCGACGAAATCAGCTACAAGAAGGGTGCTATGATTGAGCCTCTTACTGTAGCTTACGGCGGAATGACAAAATATCCGATTAACAACGAAACTACAGTCGCTGTTATAGGCACAGGTCCTATCGGTATGTCTGCAGTTGCTCTTGCAAGGCAGATGGGAGCAAAAAAGGTTATCTGCATCGGTCGAACCGACGTCAAGCTTGAAATAGCAAAAAAACTCGGCGCCACTGATGTAATTAACATCAGACGAGAAAACGATATCGAACGCATCAACGAGATAACTAACGGCAAGGGCGTTGACTTTGTTGTTGAAACATCGGGTGCACCCTCTACATTACAGCAGGCTATTGATATAGTAAAACAACGCGGATTTATTGCGCTCATCGGCTTCTATGAAACCGAAATTGACGGACTCATCATCAACCGTTTAGTTACCAAAGCCGCAACAATGCGCGGAATAATGGGTGAAATGGGAATCATTCCTCCCATCATCAAATACATAACCGAATCCGGTCTTGATCTTGATCCTATGGTTACTCGTGAGCTCAATTTTGATGAGGTTGTAAACTATTTTGAAAACCACCGTGAGATGCACAAATCAGACATCAAGGTTTTGGTTAAAGTTAATGAAGAAAAATAATTGAAAGGAATATATATCATCATGGAAGCAAAAGAATTTATTGCTGAACTTGTTGAAAAATCAAGAGCAGCGCAAAGAGAATTTGAAAAGTTCTCGCAGGAAAAGACAGACGAGATCGTACGTGCTATCGCAAAGACGGTTTTTGACAATGCAGACCCTCTCGCTAAAATGGCGGCCGAAGAGACCCGCATGGGTGTTTATGCCGATAAAATAAAGAAGAACATGGGAAAATCCAAAATCATCTGGAATTCTCTCAAGGGTGTTAAATCCAAGGGTATTATTTCCCGTGATGAGGAAAGCGGCATTGTTGAAGTTGCTCGTCCCGTCGGTGTTGTCGGTGCGGTTACACCTTGCACCAATCCCATTGTTACCCCTATGTGCAATGCTATGTTTGCCTTAAAGGGCGGCAACTCAATCATCATCGGCCCTCACCCCAGAGCAAAAAAATGTTCTGCTGAAACCGTTCGTCTTATTAACGAAGCAATTAAGGCACTCGGTGCACCCGATAATCTTATTCAGATAATCGAAGAGCCCACCGTAGAGCTTTCCAGTGAGCTTATGAAGGCCGTTGACGTTGTTGGCGCAACAGGCGGCATGCCCATGGTTAAGTCTGCTTATTCCAGCGGTAAACCTGCTTACGGCGTTGGCGTTGGAAACGTACAGTGCATCATTGACCGCGGTGTTGATATCACCGATGCTGTTCCGAAGATTATTGCAGGCCGCGAATTTGACAACGGTATCATTTGTTCCGGTGAACAGACTGCTATTCTTCCCAAGGAGCAGTATGAAGAAATCATCGCTGAATTTGTAAAGAACGGCTGCTATTACATTGATGATGAGGCAACAGTTTCTCACATCACAGAAACCCTTTTCCCGAACGGAGTAATGAACAAGAATCTCGTTGGTATGTCTGCCATAAAGGTTGCTGAAGCCTGTGGCATTGATGTTCCTGCAAACACCCGTGTAATCCTTGTAAAAGCACCTTTTGCTGGCAAGGGCTGCCTCCTTTCAAAGGAAAAGATGTGTCCTGTTATCTCTACATACGCTTATGATACATTCAAAGAAGCTGTAGCAATTGCTCAGTCTAACCTCGACGTTGACGGACGCGGACATTCTGTCTCTATCCACTCTAACAATAAAGAAAATGTTGAATATGCAGGTGAAACCCTCACCGTTTCCCGCGTGCTTATCAATCAGATCTGTTCTACACAGAACGGTGGTGCATTCACAAATTCTCTCACACCTACCACTACTCTTGGCTGTGCTTCCTGGGGTAACAACTCTATTTCCGAAAACTTCAGCTATAAGCACCTGCTTAATGTAATCAGAATTGCATATCCCAAGAAGAATGCATACACTCCTACAGACGACGAGGTTTGGGCATAATGGATTTAATGGAATACAGAGCGAAGCAGCTGTTTATTCAGTATGGCATCGCAGCAACTAACGGACCTATCATCACATCAGCTGATGAACTCGACAACGAGGGTATGCCCGAATACCCCGTAATGATCAAAGCACAGGTTCCTACCGGCGGACGCGGCAAGGCCGGTGGAATCAAGTTCTGCAAGGACAAGGAAGCTGCCAAGAAGGCTGCAAGCGATATTATCGGCATGTCCATTAAAGGACACGAGGTAAAGAACGCGCTTGTTACATATGCTCATCCCATTATGAGTGAAATATATCTTGCAATTACACTTGACCGTGCACTCAATTGCCCTGTTATTCTTTACTGCGATCAGGGAGGTATGGATATCGAAGCACATCCCGAAGCAGTCAAGCGCGTACCGATCAATCCCGTTATCGGTCTTCGCGACTATCACGCTCGCTATCTCAATCCTTCCAAGGAATTCTATGCGCTTTTGCAGAAGTTCTATAAGCTGTTCTGCGAGTACGATTGTCTCCTTTGCGAGATCAACCCGCTTTCTCCTACAGAGGACGGCGGATTTATCGCAATCGACGGTAAGGTTACCGTTGACGACAGCGCAATGAAGCGTCACCCCGATCTTGCTGATTATGCGGCTACATTTGAACGTCACGAGCTCTCGATCGAGGCTGAAAAGTTTAACTTCCTCTACATCCCCTGCGATATGTCTGGTGACATTGCAGTAATGTCCAACGGATCGGGCATGCTCATGTCCTGCATGGATGCTCTTGCAACCAAGGGAATTACCGTTCGTGCAACTCTTGACCTTGGCGGAGGAGCTACTGCAGAAAGAATCCGCGAGGCAGTTCGCATTATTTCCTGCGAAAAGGAAATCAAGCAGGTATTCATCAACATCTTCGGCGGTATTACTCGCTGTGATGAGGTTGCCGGCGGTATCAGAGCCGCTATTGAAGAATACGGCATTAATAAGCCTGTTGTAGCCCGTTTTGAGGGTACAAACAAGGAAAAGGGCCTTGAGATACTCAGCGGAGTAAGCGGCGTTGACTATGCCGCAGGCCTTGTTGAAGGCGTTGAACTCATTGCAAAGCAGAGAAAGGACGGTATAGTAAAATGAGTATTTTAGTAGATAAGAATACACGACTTATCGTCCAGGGTATCACAGGACGTGAGGGAAGCTTCCACACAGAGCAGATGCTTGAATATGGCACCAATGTTGTGGCTGGTGTTACCCCCGGTAAAGGCGGACAGACCATTATGGGTATTCCTGTATTTGACACTGTGCGCGAAGCTAAAGAAGCCACCGGCGCAAATTGCTCGGTTATCTTCGTTCCCGCTGCTTACATGGCATCGGGTGCTTTAGAAGCAATTGATGCAGGAATTGAAACAGTTATTACTATTGCAGAGCATGTTCCCGTACACGATATGATGCGTGTATATTGGGCTGCAAAGGCTAAAGGAACACGTGTAATCGGCCCGAACTCTTTCGGAGTAATTTCCCCCGGCAAATCGAAAGCGGGCTTTATGGCGCACCGTATCTTCTCTGAGGGAAATGTAGGTATTATGTCACGTTCCGCGACAAACTGCTATGAAACTGTATTTATGATGACCAATTCCGGCATCGGACAGTCTACCTGCGTGGGCGTTGGCGGTGATATGGTTCCCGGATCCTCCTTCCTTGAGCTTCTTCCTCTCTTTGAAGCTGATGAGCAGACAAAGGTTATCGTTATCATCGGCGAGATTGGCGGTGCCGCAGAAGAGCAGGCAGCCGCATATATCAAAGAGCATGTAACAAAGCCCGTTATCGCTTTGATAGCAGGTAAGAATGCTCCTCGCGGACGTAGCATGGGTCATGCAGGCGCTATTGTTTCTGCCGACGGTACCGGAAGCGCTCAGTCTAAGGAAGCAGCTCTCCGCGACGCCGGTGTGCACATCGCTGAAACCACATCTGACATCGTCAGAATCCTTAAAACATTACTTTGATTCACTAAATTTTATTTTAACAGAAGGGTTATTTCTGCGCGGAACACCAATTGATGTGCCGCGCAGATAAATGGCATTAAATATGGATAACAAAATGCTGGTCGATATCTATTATATGATGAATCTGATCCGCGATTTTGAGCTTAAAGCTCTTGCTTTGTTTGAAGCAAACAAGCTTCGCGGTTCTGTCCATCTTTGCGTAGGCCAGGAGGCAACTCCTGCAACTGTCTGCGCGCTCCTTCGTAAATCTGACTACATAGCAAGCACGCACCGTGGACACGGACATTGCATCGCAAAGGGTGCTGATGTACGCAATGCGCTCGCAGAGCTCATGGGACGCGACACCGGTTACTGCCACGGTCGCGGAGGATCTATGCATATTGCCGACGTTGACGGCGGTAATCTCGGTGCGAACGCAATCGTTGCAGGCGGTATGCCTATTGCAGTTGGTGCAGCTCTTGCCGCAAAAATGCAGGGAACAGACAACGTTGCAGTCTCCTTCTTCGGCGACGGTGCTTCCAATGAAGGTGTATTCCATGAAGCGCTCAACCTTGCCGCAGTATGGAAGCTTCCCGCGATATTTGTTTGCGAAAACAACGGATACGGTATCTCTGTTCCGCTTTGGCAGAGTACCGCTGTTGAAGACATCTCTGTGCGTGCAGCAGGATACGATATGCCCGGTGTAACAGTAGACGGTAATGACGTTATGGCTATCCTCAACGCCGCAGAGAGCGCTATTGAAAACGCTCGTAACGGCGGCGGTCCCACCCTCATCGAGTGCAAAACCTACCGTTGGCTCGGTCACTGGACTGGCGACCCTCAGCCTTACCGCACTCGCGAAGAGGTTGAAGAATGGAAGAAGAAAGACCCAATTATGCGTCACCGCACATACCTTATCGAAAATGGCATAGCTACTGCTGAGGAGCTTGATGCTCTCGAGCAGAAGGCTCAGGCTGAGATCGATGAAGCAGAACAGTTCGCACTCAATTCACCCGAGCCCGATCCTGCTAAGGTTATGGACGATGTATTCTACACTCCGGAGGTGAAATAAAATGTCTGTTAAGAGTTATGCTGTTGCAATTCGTGATGTAATTGCTGAAGAAATGCGCCGCGATGAAAAAGTATTCATAATGGGCGAAGACATCGAAGTTTTAGGAGGCATTTTCGGTTGTACCCGTGATCTCGCTCCCGAATTCGGAACTGAGCGTGTTCGTAATACACCTATCTCCGAAGCAGGATTTGTTGGTGCAGGACTTGGCGCAGCTTGTGCAGGTATGAGACCTATTGTTGAGCTTATGTACATGGATTTCGCATTCGTTTCCATGGACCAGATTATCAACCAAGTTGCCAAGACCCGCTACATTTTCGGCGGTAAGGCAAAGATTCCGTTAGTAATTCGCGGTCAGCAGGGCGTAGGACGCGGTAATGCGGCTACACACTCTCAGAGTATGGAAGCTCCCTTTATGCACTATCCGGGTCTGAAGGTTGCAATGCCTTCCAATGCCGCAGATGCCGCAGGACTCCTTCGTGCAGCTATCCGCGATGACAACCCCACCATGATTATTGAGCACAAGGCTCTCTATATCGATAAGTGCGACGTACCGGACGATCCCGATTTCATGATCGAATGGGGCCATGCCAACGTTGCAAGAGAGGGAAGTGACGTTACAATCGTTGCAACCCATACATACGTTAAAAAATCGCTTGAGGTTGCCGAAAGACTCGCAAAAGAGGGAATTGACTGCGAGGTTATCGACCCTCGTACAATCGTTCCGCTTGATATTGACACGATTGTCAACTCCGTCAAAAAGACCGGACGTTGCGTAGTTGTTCATGAGGCACACAAAACTTGCGGAATAGGTGCAGAAATTGCATCTCAGATCATGGAAAATGCATTCGAATATCTCGATGCTCCCGTAATCAGACTCGGCGCAAAATCCTGTCCGCTCCCCTTCAATCTTACCCTTGAAAACGCTGTTGTTCCTCAGCCCGACGACATCTACAACGCCGTTAAGAAGTCTCTTTGGCTTGCTTAATTGCATAGGAGGGAAGAGCAATGGTAAATAATGTAATCATGCCCAAGCAGGGTCTGCAAATGACCGAGGGCGTTATTATCAAATGGTACTATTCTGAAGGTGAAACCGTTAAATCCGGCACTCCGCTGTTTTCTATGGAAACAGACAAGCTTACAATTGATATTGACTCACAGTTCGATGGTGTGCTTCTTAAAATAATCGCTGAAGAAGGCGAAACAGTTCCGATTACCGAAACTATCGCATTCATAGGTGACGCAGGCGATGAGATCCCTGCAATTGAGAAAAAGCAGTCAGCAACTGCTCCTGTTGCCGAAACACCCGCACCTGCTGTTGTTGAAGCGCCTAAACCTGTGGGATCTCCCGCAGTACTTACTAAAGCACCGCAGATTACTCCCTCGGACCGATTGTTTATAACTCCTCGTGCCAAATTACGCGCGATTGAGCGTGGTGTAGACTACGAAAAAGCTTTTAGGAAGGGAAAACTGCAGGGAAGCGGTAATGGAATAATTGTCGAACGCGACATTATTTCTTATGTTCCTGAAAACGCCTCTTATTCGGCGGTATCTATGCTTGAGTCTTATGCAGATGCATCTGCTGCTCTTGCTTACCTTTCTTCGCTCACCAAGGGAGGAATTGAATGCGATATTTTCACCTTTGTCGCTTACACGTTTGCAAAAGCAGGAGAATTGTCAGTCTCATATGCCAAGAACAATGATGATGAATCTTATGAATTCTTGGCAGCTTGTGAGGCTAACTCACTTGCTTCATTTGCTTCTAAGCTCAAGGATATCAATTCAGTAGAATCTGCTTCGTCTTTTGCTGTTGCAGATTTTACAGATAAACGCATTTCAAAAGCATCTCTGCCTTTGACCGAAGAGCTTGATGCAATTCTTTGTGTAGCTAAATACAGAGATGATGTCGTCTTCACGCTCTCATTTGATTCAGAAAAGCTTTCTGCAAGCAAAGCTGCCGACATTCTCGATCGCATGGCATTTATGCTTGAAAATCCTACTTTAATGCTTTCAATGTAATTATTAATTTCAAGGAGATACAATCATGCCTGAGGCAAAAATTATAAATTCATGGGAAGTTAAGCCCCTTGTTCTGGACGAAACATATTCGTCTAAAATGATTCTAGATAACATCGTTGCAGGTGCCGAAACCGTTCAGATTAATGAAGGAACATTAAAAGGCGGATGCTCCACAGCCGGCGGTGTCCATGAGAAGGATGAAATCTACTACATTGTAAAAGGCGAAGCTGTTATCCATTTGGATGATAAAACCTTTGATGTCAAGCCCGGATCGTTAGTATTTATACCCGGCGG
>JAZSMZ010000068.1:0-13561 GCA_045536155.1 Eubacteriales bacterium | reverse complement strand
CGTTCACATTCTGCTCGACGGACGTGACGTTGGCGAGACCTCGGCGCTCGAATATATCGATCCCTTCGAGGATTTCCTCTCCTCTCTCAGATGCGACACCTTCGACGTTATGATCGCATCGGGCGGCGGACGTATGAAGATCACAATGGACCGCTACGAGGCAGACTGGAGCATGGTTGACCGCGGCTGGCATACCCACGTGCTCGGCGAGGGCAGACAGTTCGCATCGGCACACGAGGCTGTTGAGACCCTTCGTGCAGAAACAGGCGCAATCGACCAGGATATTCCTCCCTTCGTAATTGCCGAAAACGGTAATCCCGTCGGAACTATCGAGGACGGCGACAGCGTAATATTCTTCAATTTCCGCGGCGACCGCGCTATTGAGATCTCCAAGACCTTCGAAGCAGGCGAAGAGTTCGACAAATTCGACCGCGTAAGAGTTCCCAAGGTGTTCTATGCGGGTATGCTCGAATACGACGGCGACCTTCACATTCCCTCCAACTACCTCGTAAATCCCCCCGAGATCACCAATACCACCGGCGAATATTTCACCGATGCGGGTATTCCGATATACGCAGTATCCGAAACACAGAAATACGGTCATGTAACCTATTTCTGGAACGGCAACCGTTCGGGCAAGTTCTCCGAAGAGCTTGAAAGCTACGAAGAAGTCCTTTCCGACGTCGTTCCCTTCGAGCAGCGTCCCTGGATGAAGTGCGCCGGGATCACCGACAAGCTTATCGATGCTCTCCGCTCGGGCAAATATAAATATCTCCGCTGCAATTTCCCCAACGGTGATATGGTAGGACACACCGGCTCGCTCGCAGCTACAAGAATTGGCGTTGAAGCGCTTGACGTATGCCTTGCGCGCATCCTCCCCGTTATCGACGAGCTCAAGGGCGCGGCTATCATCACCGCCGACCACGGAAATGCCGATGAGATGTACGAGACCGACAAAAAGACCGGTCTTCCCAAGGCAGGCAAGACCGGTAAATTCAAGGCAAAGACCAGCCATACCTTAAATCCCGTTCCCTGCATTATCTACGATAACTTCAATGCAGAGCGCTACACCGTAAGAAATGTTGACGGTCTCGGACTTGCCAATGTTGCGGCTACCACCGCAAATCTTCTCGGATACGATGCACCCGAAATGTGGGAAAAATCGATCATCGAGATCAAATAAGACATTTACGGCAGAATTTTGTTAATTCGATGTAACTTTTAGATAAATAATGGCGCGGCGACTTGTATTTTACCTGTCGCCGCGTTATAATTTTATTATAAAAATGATTGAAAACGGTAAATTGTCATGTCAGATAAAAAAACTCAAGAACAGACGAATAAGGCGTGGAGCAAAACCAAAACGGTGCTCCATAAGCTTTTGATGATCTTTTGCTCGATCGTCTTTGTGATAAGCGTTGCTTACGTCATCATATCGCTTATCGGATACAAAGAGGGCGGAGATCTTTACGGAGATATCGCCAACGATTTTTACGCCACCGAGGACAGACAGACCGACGCGCTCGAAGAAACTGCTCCCCCGACGTACGACACAAGCGAGTCTGAAGAGACGGAGCCAAAAGTCGATACAAGCGATAGCGAGAGCGAAAAAGTCGAGGAAACGACTGCAGTAAACAGCGAGTTTGAGCAGGTAAAAGCAAGCCTTGACGGACTTAAGGAAAAATATCCCGATCTTTATGGCTGGATAAAGGTCGACAATACCGCAATCGATTATCCCGTCGTGCAGTATACCGATAACGATCACTACCTCAACCACGCTCCGAACGGCAAATATCTGCCCGCAGGCTCGATATTCGTCGACTACCGATGCTCGAAAAAGCTGCTCGAAAATTATAACACCGTCATCTACGGCCACCGTATGAGCAACGGCTCGATGTTCGGCGGATTACTCAATTTCAACGATGAGCAGTTTTTCAAGGAAAACAAGTATATAACTCTGTCCACTCCCGACGGAATTTATACCTACCTCATCTTTGCGTTCTATCAGACCGATATGTATTACCGCTATATCCAGACCGATTTCAAAACGCCCGATCATTTCCTTTCCTTTGTCAAGGAAATGCAGGAAAATTCGCTGTATTACCGCGAGGGAGTCGAATTTGACGAAAACTCAAAAATACTGACACTTTCCACCTGCAAGGGCGGATTCAATAACAAGCTTCGATATACCGTCCAGGCACTGCTCGTGGATATTGTAAACTGAAAAGCATTGACCGAAAAGCATTGAAGGAAGAACATTATGAAACTGTCTGTTGTAATACCAATGTATAACGAGTCGGAGATAATCGCCGATACCGTTGAGCAGCTCTCGGTCCTCGCCGACAAAAATCCAAAATACGACTTTGAGTTCGTTTTGGTAAACGACGGCTCACGAGACGATACCGCTTCGGCGGCAAAAAAGGTCACCGAGGGGGACGAGCGCTTTGTCGTAACGGGATATGATGACAATCGCGGCAAGGGCGCGGCGGTAAGATTCGGTATGCTCGCGTCAAGCGGTGAGGTGAGAGTGTTCACCGACTGCGATCTGGCATACGGCACCGACAATGTCGTAAAAATTGCAGATAAGCTCGTCGCAGACGGCACCGATATCACCATCGGCTCTCGCAATCTGTCGAACGACGGCTATGCGGGATATACTCCCTTGCGCCGTTTCATGTCAAAGACGTACATAAAAGTTATATCGATAGCGGCAGGATTTTCCCACAGCGATTCACAGAGCGGAATCAAGGGGTTTACCGGCAAATGCGCCGACGACGTATTCTCAAAATGCGAGGTCAATCGCTTCGCTTTCGACCTTGAGGCATTGATAATTGCCGAAAAGCTGGGGTATAAGGTAAGCGAGATGCCGGTCAGCATAATAAATCACCGCGAGGCGAGATCGAAGGTCAGCCCGATAAAGGATACCGTGCGCATGCTGCGCGATATAGGCAAGATCAAAAAGAGAACGAGAAAGCTTTCACGTCAAAGCTGAATATAATACGGAAATTATTCATAAAAAAGCGGTGTTGGATAGGCACGGGTTCTAAAGGACAGTAAAAAAGCCGATACGGATTTTATTCCGTATCGGCTTTTTCTATTGTACCACCATTTTCGGTGGTGAGTAAGTGCGCACTTGCGGGCGGATTATTTAAGCCTCCCTCCGAGAGGGAGGTGGCACGCGGCAGGGGTTCCCCGAAGCGAATGAAATGAGCTTTGGGGGTTCTCGCGTTGCGTGACGGAAGGAGCCTGCGTGACTTTAAATTTAGAATAACTTCAACGCGACGCGCTCTCCCTCAGTCGCCTACGGCGACAGCTCCATCCCAGAGGGAGCCTCTGTCAGTAGCCGCTTATTGAAGTGTTGTTCCATTGAGAAAAACTGTCCTTAGGAACACAACGCCATTCCACACTGCTTTTTTAATACATTATGATAGCAGTGTAAAGTATTTTGATGAAAAATATTAAAAAAGTGTATATAAACATTAGAAAAACTATTGCATTTGGCTATAAATGGTGATATAATAACAATAGATACTTTTTATGGAGGATTTTGTCTTATGAAAATTTGCAGAAACTGTAATCTCTCTTTCAATGATAACGTAAACAACTGCTCGCAGTGCGGTGCTCCCCTCGAGTTTGTTGCCAATGCTGCTCCCGTTGCTAATGATCCCTATGATCACACCGCCGAATTCACCGCTGCAGACATCTCGGGCAACAAGGTCGTTGCAATGCTGCCTTATCTCATGGGCTGGATCGGCATCATCATCGCCCTTCTCGCAGCTCCCACCTCTCCCTATGCTGCTTTCCACGTTAAGCAGGCATTGAAGATCCAGGTCTGCATGAGCCTCGGCGTTTTCCTTTGCATCGTTCCGATACTCGGATTGATCGCTTACGTCGCTCTCGCTATTGCTCTTGTGGTTGTTCAGCTTATCTGCTTCTTCAGCATTTGCTCGGGCAAAGCAAAAGAGCCTCCGATCGTTAAATCTCTCGGCTTCCTCAGATAATTTACATATTTTAAAAGTCTGCCGAAAATTCGGCAGACTTTTTTGTTTAAACGCAAAATCGCGTTGATTTTAGAGCGAAAAAATATCGCAAATGTGTTGCAATAGTTTAAAATATGTGATATAATATATTTAATTATTTATTATAGGTAAAAAATACTCTTTTGGAGGATAGTAAACATGTCTTTGATCAGAAATGAATTGGCAAACTCTGCCGAGTTTACCATTGAAAAAAAGAAAGAGGGCTCCTACGGCAGACTCAGAATATGGCTGTGGCTTGCTTATCTCGGCTTTCCCATTGTTTTAGGCGTCGTTTTGTCGCTTGTTAACTGGATGCCCGTATGGCTCTTCGTTTTCGTACCCCTTTACGGCGCATTCCTGCTCCCCCGTCTTATCTACCCCGCAACCTACATATACGCGCAGATCGAGTACGAGTATATCATCATGCAGGGCAAGTTCTCGGTAAACTACATCTACGGCAAGAGAAAGCGCAAGGAGCTTATGCCCGCAGAAACCATTTCCAACTTCGAGCTTCTCGCTCCCTACAAGGATAAATACAAGGATTTCGTACTCAGCCAGACCTTTGACCACAAGTACGAGGCTGTTGCATACCTTGACCATCCCGATAACTACGTTTGCGTTTACACAAACGAAAAGGGTGAGTCCTGCTGCACCATCTTCCAGTGCAACATGAAGTTCTTAAAGCTCTTCAAGTTCCATTTCAAGGATACTGTTGACAGCGAGCTTACCATCAAGGAGTAAGAGTAGACACACGGCTTTTCTCCGCGAATATACGGTCCCGCACGTTTTTCGCGTCGCGGGACGTAATTTTTTAATGAATTGCGAAAGGATAACGATAAATGAATAACTTTTTGCAGATGCTTGAAAATGACAGCCGTCTTACTGCCGAACAGCTTGCCGTTATGTGCGGCAAGGAAGTTGGTGACATAAAGACACTTATCGAAAAATACGAAGACGAGGGTGTCATTCTCGGATATAAAACAATAGTTGACTGGGATAAGACCGACAGAGAATATGTAACTGCGCTTATCGAGCTTAAGGTTATGCCCCAGAGAGATCACGGCTTTGACAATATTGCCGAAAAGATCTGCAACTATCCCGAGGTGCAGTCCCTTTATCTGATGTCGGGCGCATTTGATTTTTCGGTGATTATCGAAGGCAAGACCATGCGTGAGGTTGCGCTTTTCGTTGCCGAAAAGCTCGCTCCCATCGAATCGATCACAGCCACCGCCACTCACTTTGTGCTTCGCAAATACAAGGACAGAGGCGTTGTATACAAAAAGCCCGAGTCGGACGACAGGGAAATACTCGTTTAATTTGATCGGTGTTTTGATATGATAGATTACAGTAAGGTGCTTTCAAAGAGTGCCGTTGAGTTAAAGCCGTCGGGAATAAGAAAATTTTTCGACCTTCTCGGTGACCGCAAGGACGTGCTCTCGCTCACGATAGGCGAGCCCGACTTCCAGACTCCATGGCATATAAGAGAAGCAGCAATAAGAAGTCTTGAAAAGGGAAAGACTCACTATACCTCAAACAGCGGACTTAACGAGCTTCGCGATGCAATAAGCGCATATCTCAGCCGCCGCTTCGATCTTTCCTACAATGCAAAAAGCGAGATAACCGTAACCGTCGGCGGCAGTGAGGCTATCGATATGGCGATCCGCGCCCTTGTTAATCCGGGCGATGAGGTTATAATCCCCCAGCCGGCATTTGTCTGCTACGATCCGCTTGTAAAAATGGCGGGCGGCGTTCCCGTTATAGTTGAGACCAAGGAGGAAAACAGCTTCAAGCTGACAGCCGACGAGCTGAAAGCGGCCATAAGCGAAAAAACAAAGCTACTCGTTTTGCCCTATCCCAACAATCCGACCGGCGCTATAATGACAAAAGAGGATCTCGCGCCCATCGTCGAAATCCTTCGCGGTACCGATATTATGGTACTCTCCGATGAGATATATGCCGAGCTGACCTACAGCGGCCGCCACGTGTCTATCGCATCCTTTGACGGTATGAGCGAACGCACGATAATCGCATCGGGCTTTTCGAAGGCGTTTGCCATGACAGGCTGGCGACTCGGATACATAGCCGCTCCCGAAGAGATCACAAAGCAGATGCTGAAAATTCATCAGTACGCCATCATGTGTGCGCCCACAGTCAGCCAGTATGCCGCTGTCGAGGCGATGCTAAACGGCGACGATGACGTTGCATACATGACCGAGGAATATAACCGCCGCCGCCGTTATCTCGTAAACGGACTGCGCAAAATAGGTATCCCCTGCTTTGAGCCCGAGGGTGCCTTCTACGTCTACCCCAACATCGGCGCGTTTGGACTAACTTCGGAGGAATTCTGCACACGGTTGCTCGATGAAGAGGGAGTTGCCATCGTTCCCGGAACGGCATTCGGCGATTGCGGAGAGGGCTTTGCCCGAATCTCATACGCGTACTCGGTAAAGCATATCACCGAGGCACTTATACGAATGGAGAAATTCGTCGGTAAGCTGAAAAAATAAAAGGCTTTGGAAAAAATAAAATGATCTACGCAGATTCACATACACATTCCGTCTTTTCCTTTGACGGACATCAATCGGTCGACGAGCTTTGCCGATCGGCAATCGAAAAGGGTATTCAAAAAATCGCCCTTACCGATCACCTCGATTGCGACGGCGAGTTTGAGGGATACTACGACCACTACGATGCCGAGGGCGCGAAAAAGGCTGTGCTCGAAGCGCGTGAAAAGTATGAGGGCAAAGTTGAGATCGCCTACGGAGTCGAGCTTGGTCAGCCCTACACTCATCCTAAAGAAACGCGCGCTCTTATCGAAAAGCAGGGATTTGATTTTATTATCGGCTCTCTTCACAACCTTGTCGGCGTGCCCGATTTCTGCATGCTCGACTACACCAAGATGACTGATCGACAGATCGAGCTGCTCTGGCAGCGCGATCTTGACGAGACCTACCGCCTCTTGCTTGACGAGGGCACTCACGGATGCAAGATCGACACGCTCGCGCATCTGACCTATCCCGTGCGATACATTCTTCGTGCAGGCAAAACGCTTGACATGAAGCCCTTTATCGAGCAGATCGAGCAGATCTTTCTGCGTCTTATCGAAAAGGGAATAGCCCTTGAAATCAACACCTCGGGTCTTCGTCAGGGTGCAGGCATAACCTTCCCCGACGAAAACCTTATGCGATTCTACCGCTCTCTTGGCGGCGAGATGGTAACCGTCGGATCGGACGCGCACTTTTTTGAGCACGTCGGGTGCAATATCAGAGAAACGTATGAGCTTTTGCGCGAGATCGGATTTAGCTACGTCTGCTATTTCGGGCATAACGGTCTGACACAGATATCTTTAAACTAAAACAGCACAAATTACAGAGAGGAAAGGCCCCTTCTTATGGGGAGGGCCGAAGATGACAATGAAAAATATCAAAGCAAAAATTGCCGAATATATTTCTAAAAAATTTGAAGTTGAAGCACCGATGATCGAATCGATGCTCGAATATCCGCCCGACAGCAAGATGGGCGACCTGTCGCTGCCCTGCTTCAAGCTTTCGAAATCGCTTCGCAAGGCGCCTCCGGCCATTGCCGCTGATATTGCTGACGGCTTTGAGTGCGACGAGATCGGCAAGATCGAAACTGTTGGCGGATATGTAAATTTCTTCATCTCCGACGGCTATTGGTCGAACGTGCTTATTGAAAGCATCAACGAGCAGGGAGAGAACTACGGCTCGTCGAATATCGGCGAGGGCAAGACCGTTGTTTTAGACTATTCCTCCCCCAATATTGCAAAGCCCTTCCATCTGGGACATCTCGGAACCACCGTTATAGGTCATTCGATAAAGAAGCTTTTCGAGTTCTCGGGCTACAAGTGCATCGGCATAAACCATCTCGGTGACTGGGGCACCTCCTTCGGCAAGCAGATCGTTGCCTGCCGCAAATGGGGCGATCTTGACAAGCTCAAGGAAAATGGAGTTGACGGACTCGTTTCCCTCTACATCAAGTTCCACGAGGAGGCAGAGAAGGATCCTTCTCTCTTTGACGAGGCAAGAGCTGAGTTTACCAAGCTTGAAAATGGCGATCCCGACAACACCGCGCTCTGGAAAGAGTGCATCGATATGTCACTCGACGAATACAAAAAGACCTATGAACAGCTCGGTATCGAGTTTGACTATTACATGGGCGAAAGCTTTTTCACCGACAAGATGCCCGCGGCCGTTGAAAACATGAGAAACAAAAATCTTCTCACCCTCGACGACGGCGCATCTATCGTTAATCTGTCCGACTACAATATGCCGCCCTGCCTTATCTTAAAGCGCGACGGCTCCACTCTTTATCCCGCACGCGATATTGCGGCCGCGGTTTACCGTCACGACACCTTCGATTTCGACCGCTGCATCTACGTTACCTCTGCAGGTCAGTCGCTCCACTTTGCACAGTGGTTCAAGGTAGTCGAGCTCATGGGCTACGATTGGGCAGACAAGCTCGTTCACGTTCCCTACGGCACTATGTCGCTCAACGGCACAAAGCTGGGCACACGCTCGGGCAACGTCGTATATTTAAAGCAGCTCTTGCAGATGGCTATCGACAAGGTCGGCGAGATCATCGACCAGAAAAACCCCAATCTGCCCAACAAGGCAGAGGTTGCCGAGCAGATAGGCGTCGGCGCTATCGTATTCTACTATCTGTCCAACAACAGAATCAAGGATATCTCCTTCGATCTCGAGGATGCCCTCAATTTCGACGGCAACACAGGTCCCTACGTTCAGTACACCTATGCGCGCACCTGCAGTGTGCTTGAAAAGGCAAAGGATATTACCGCCGCAGGCGGCGAGATCACAGCCGAGCCCGAAAGAGCGCTTGCAAAGCTGCTCGCGCTTTATCCCGAAAAGGTCAGCGCGGCGCTGAGCGATTACGAGCCCTCGGTTATCACCAGATACATCTACGAAGTTGCATCGGCGTTCAACCGCTTCTATCACGAATGCCCGATCATCACAGCCGAGACCGACGCGCAAAAGGCCTTCCGCATCCGTCTTACCAAGGCGGCAAACAATGTACTCGGCAGCGCGTTCTCGCTTATCTGCATGTCTAAGCCTGAAAAAGTATAAACGCTTAAAAGCGGGGCTTTTAAGCGGGAAAATTTGAGATTTCATTGCCTGAACGGCAATGATTTCGCTTTGCGAAATCATCTCAAATTTTCGCCAACGGCAACGATTTCGCAAAGCGAAAACGGATAATATTTTCGCTATAGAGGGATTGCTTGCAAAAGACAGAAAGTAAAAAAGTATAGCTCAATCAGAGGTCAAAAACATGGCAACAAATCTTGACAGCGTAAGATACGGCATTATCGGCGTAGGCGAAATGGGAAGTGCTTGCGCAAAATTGCTTATAGAAAACGAGATTCCCAACGCGATCGTGACCGCAGTTTGCGATACAAAGCAGTACCTGCTTGACAAAATCGCCATCACGGCGGCCGAGCATGACACCGAGGTCCGCCTTTTCCCCGACTACAAGATGCTGCTTTCCTGCGGCGACGTTGATGCGATAATCATCACCGTTCCTGCCGATGAACAGAGCAATATCGGTGTCGAGGCATTCTGTGCAGGACTCCGTGTTATATACAAAAACGGCGAAGGTGTAATTGCAGAGTCGCTTAAAAACACCCTTACAAAGCTCACCGATTATATCACGTCGGGCGACAAGCTCTTCGTTCCCGAAGAATACAACTCTCTTTCGCTTCGTCCGGCCGACATCACCACTCTTTCGCGTTGGATGAACAAAGAGTTCGACAAATCAGAAAACAACTAACGATATAAGCAAAGGCCGCGCACAAAAACGCGGCCTTTTAAGTGATAAGATGAACAACAAATTCAGACGGATTTTATCAATTATATCGGCGGTATATTGCATATCCGCCCTACTTTTCGCCATTTTTACGGCGGTACGCATATCGCCTGCCTTCGGATTTTTGGGAGTGATAAATTTTGCAAAAAAGATTTCTCTCCTAAAGCATTCGGCCGTAATTTCGGTAACGTCGGCGATATGCTCGATACTGCTTTCCTCCGACGAAAACGAATCAAACAACGCGGTAAAAATGCGTTTTTGTACCCTCGTGTGGATATGCATCTCTTCCGGCAGCACCATTTTGGGGTACGCTCTGACCTTTGCAGTCGGAATATCGGAGGCATCGTATGCGGCATCTGCTTTGATCAGCTTCTTTTCAAGCGCGGCGCTTGCGGGAGTTTTGTCTGATATGGTTGCATCAAAACGCAAGTTGGTCGGAATGATCTATTCGCTCCTCGGAGTTGTGTTTGCCGTACCGTTATGCATCATTTGTGTCACGCTGTCGAGCAATCACCCGTTTTTGTCACTTTATATAATATATCTTCCCCTGCCGATATCGCTGATTTTCTCCTTCGCCGCCGAAATGGGATATAAAAACGGCGTTTTGACTCAAAAAGGACGCATTGCGGCATACCTTTGCTCCTCTGTTATTCCGTTTTGCAACGCGGTAATATTCCGCTTGCCATTCGTAGCTCTCATCTTTAAAATCTCGTTTTTGGCCTTCACTGTATTGTACATATTGTTTTTGATTTTAGATTTTTATAAATTATCGAAAAGAAAGGATAACTGAAAATGCCCTTTACACTCGTTTATGTTGACGTAAAGAAGGAATTCGTTGAGGATTTCAAAAAAATAACCCTTTATAACTGCG
Organism: Eubacteriales bacterium; assembly: GCA_045536155.1. Classification (GTDB taxonomy): domain Bacteria; phylum Bacillota; class Clostridia; order Oscillospirales; family CAG-272; genus JAZQNC01. The sequence continues at coordinate 2,833 of JAZSMZ010000068.1, read as the reverse complement.
AAAACTCCCGTCTTGAAGAGGGAAACATCTCCTTCGATCTCGTGCAGTCGAAGGACGACGAAACAAAATTCGTCTTGCTCGAGCATTTTCGTGACAACGATGCCATAGAATATCATAAAACTACCGAGCACTACAAAAAGTGGGCATCGACGGTAAACGATATGATGGCATCGAAACGTACCAAGACAGTTTGCGAAAAGGTGGAATAAACTAAAATGAATATTATTATAGGAAATATTTTCAGCGTCCTTGCGGTGATACTCACTATTATCACCTATCAGTGCAAAAAGAAAAATTTGCTGCTCTATATTCTGACGGGTGCGGCGGTATGCCTTTGCATAAGCTATCTGATTTTGGGAGCATATTCCGGAGCGCTGCTTAACGCGGTCGTAATCGTCAGAAATCTCATCTTTGCCGCAAAAAAGGTAAAGTTCTTTTCATATAAGTTCTGGCCTTATTTGTTGGCCGCTGTCATGGCTGTCTGCGGAGCTCTTTCCTGGCAGGGACCCTTGTCCCTTCTGATCATCGGCGCTCTCGTGATCAATACAATCTTTTTGTCATTTGATAACGTGCAGACCTTGCGCTGGAGCTTGATTCTGACATGCATCATGACCTTGATCTACAACGTGGCCTACAAGTCCTACGGCGGAGTTGCAAACGAGATTCTGGCCATGTCGTCCGCCATAGTCGGACTTATCCGATTCAGAAATACAAAGGACGAAGAACAAGCATGACATATCAGACACGGACGGAAAAGCAATGAAGCTCTTATTTGAACTGTTTATAACCTTTGCCAAAATCGGCCTTTTTACCTTTGGCGGCGGATACGCGATGCTACCGCTGATTGAGAGCACCTGCGTTGAAAAAAAGAAGTGGATCACCCATGACGAAATGATGAGTATCACTGTTATAGCCGAGTCGACGCCCGGTCCTATAGCAATCAACTGCTCCACCTTTGTCGGATATAAGAGAGCAGGCGTTATCGGAGCCGTTTTTGCGACGATTGGAATGGTGCTTCCTTCGTTTGTGATAATATTTGCAATATCGAGCTTTCTCGATAACTTCCTTGAAATAACAGTCATTGCAAGTGCATTCAAGGGAATCAAGATCGCCGTCGGATTTTTAATACTCGATGCAGGCATCAACATGATAAAGAAGATGAAGAAAAAGGCAGTGCCCGTAGCGATCATGATCTGCTCCTTTGCGGTAATGCTTGCCATCAACATCTTTTCGCTCAACATATCGACGATTGCGATAATGCTCGCGTCTGCAGTTATCAGCCTTTCGCTTTTTGCTGTCAAAGAAATATCTGACCGAAAGAAGGGAGAGGAAAAATGATATACCTCGATCTGTTTTTGGGATTTTTGAAGGTCGGATGCTTCGCATTCGGCGGCGGATACGGCGCGATTCCTCTGATCCGCGACGTGGTTTTGTCGTATGGCTGGATGAGCGACGAGATGATCAGCTATATGATCGCGGTCAGCGAGAGCACTCCCGGACCGATAATGGTCAATCTTGCGACCTTCATCGGAAGCGATCAGGGAGGCGTCCTCGGTGCGATAATCGCCACCTTTGCAGTTGTCTTTCCCGCTTTTTTGATCGTTCTTCTGATCTTCTCGCTGTTAAAGAACGCGCTTGACAATAAGTACGTAAAGGCTGTCCTTAACGGAATGAAGCCGTCGGTCGTCGGAATCGTTTTCGCGGTCGGCGTGTACATGATCTTGAACAACTGCCTTATCGGCACTCAGCCGTTTGCAATAAGCGTAAAGGCGCTGATCTTAACGGCAGTATTGGCCGCTTTGCATTTTGGATATAAGATAATTGCCAAAAAGAAATTGTCGCCCATCCTCTTTATCGGTATATCGGCGATTGTCGGAATCGCGGTATACGGCGTTTGATTTGAATTTTAAAAGTGAATAGTGAAGAAATAACAAAATCCGTACACTGTGTGTACGGATTTTGTTGCGAAAGAGCGACTAAAAGTAGTATAACTGGGGTAAGAAAGACTAAAAGTAGTGCGCCGGACTATTGATTTAGCAGATTACAGGTTCCCAAGCAAACGGCAACAAATCTCTGGCTTTTACCTTGATAAGATTTCCGTCTTCATCATTTACTATTACTTTAATATCGGGACAATACTCAAACAACATTTGTCTGCAATTGCCGCAGGGCGGAATAACGCAATTGTGATGTTTTTCGTGTACGGCAACGATCGTATCAAATTCACGTTCTCCACTTGAAATAGCAATTCCAACGGTAATATATTCAGCACAAGACCCGTGAATGCCATCACAATTTACGCCTTTGTAGATGTTTCCGTTCTTGCATAAAACTGCACATCCAACCGTGTGATTGTAAACGCCATCATCAAAATTGTTCGCTAAAACCTGCAAACCAATTTTAATTAGTTCTTTATCTTTTTCAGTGATAGGATATCTTTCCACAGAAATACCTCCTGTTAAATGTCGAATTTGTTGAACTGATTATACCACAAAAAATGTTGCTTTTCGATGATATATCGCTGGCGCAATATGATATACGGCGTTGCCGTATGATATACTTGCTACGCAAGCATGATATAATATCCGTTCCTTCATACGCGAAGCGTATATCATCTGCGAAGCAGATATCATACCCGCAGGGTATATCATCCGTGACCGAAGGGAACGGATATCATTGTAAAAAACCTCTTTTGTCCGGTAGACAAAAGAGGTTTTTTACAATGATATCCGTTCCCTTCGGTCACGGGTGATATACCCTGCGGGTATGATATCTGCTTCGCAGATGATATACGCTTCGCGTATGAAGGAACGGATATTATATCATGCTTGCG
>JAZSMZ010000149.1:0-9404 GCA_045536155.1 Eubacteriales bacterium | reverse complement strand
CTTATTTTATGCGGGTATTTCGTTTTTCTTTGATGCTTTCTTTCTGATTATCTCAAAAACAATGATAACTGCAAATATCGCAATACCGATGACGTCGGTAATACCGCTCGGGATAACCATCAAAACACCTGCAATTATAAGCGGAATTCTTTCCCATATCTTAAGATGAGTCAGTAAAAATCCTTCAAGTCCCGCAGAGAGGGCAACCATGCCCGCCGCCGAGGTAAGGCAGATGCGAACGACCATCCATATATCGGAAGCATTGGCTTCAATACCTATCCAGAGCATTTCGGGGCTGAGAGCGAATACGTAGGGGACAATAAATGCCGTAATTGCCAGCTTTGTTGCCTGAACGCCTGTTTTCAAAGGATTGGAGTGAGCAATAGCCGATCCGGCGTATGCCGCGAGGGCAACGGGAGGAGTAATATCGGCAACGATGCCGAAGAAGAATACGAACATGTGCGCCGCGAGGGGCTCAATACCCATTCCTATAACGATAGGAGCGGTGATAGTCGCCATAAGTATGTAGTTTGCCGTTGTCGGAACACCCATACCGCATATAATGCAGGCGATCATTGTAAGGAAGAGCGCAATGAATATATTCTGCTTTGCAATCGGAACGATTACGTTGAAAAGGGTAGTTGCAAGACCGGTATAGGTGATAACACCGATAACGATACCTGCCATAGCGCAGGCAACCGAAACACCGATTGCGTTCTTTGCGCCGGCTTCAATGGTGTTGATAAAACGGGAGGGAGTAAAGCGTGTTTCCTTATCGAAAAAGCTTACGACTATAGCCGCAACGATGGCAATGGATGCCGCAAAGGAAGCGGTTCTGCCGCTCGACATAAGTCCGACAAGCAAAACGATCGGGATAAGGAGATATCCCTTTTTCAGCATGAGCTTGAAGAAGTTCGGGATGCTGTCCTTGGGAAGACCCTTAAGACCCATCTTCTTTGCTTCGAAATGAACCATGAGGAATATTCCGGCAAAGTAGAGAATAGCGGGAAGGATCGCGGCAGTTGCGATAACCTGATAGGGAGTGTCGGTCATTTCAGCCATAAGGAAGGCCGCAGCACCCATGATGGGAGGCATTATCTGTCCGCCCGTAGATGCCGCCGCTTCGACTGCAGCCGCAAATTCGGGACGGTAACCTGCCTTTTTCATTACGGGAATGGTAACCGAACCCGAGCCTACTGTGTTTGCAACAGAAGAGCCGGAGTACATACCCTCAAGTCCGCTCGAAATAACGGCAACCTTAGCAGGTCCTCCCGCAGAAAATCCTGCGATCGAGTTTGCAAGATCGATAAAGAATGTACCGATACCCGATTTTTCAAGGAATGAACCGAAGAGGATGAAGAGTACGATAAAGTTTACACAAACGTTGATGGGCGAGCCCATGATAGATACGTTTGAATAGAAGAGCTGGTTTGTAATGCGGTTGATCGCTTTGAAGAAATCGAAACCGCGCTCAAAGATACAGTTGTATCCCATGTAGACTATAAATGCGCCTGCAACCACCATGATCGGGATACCCGTGACGCGGCGGCAGAGCTCGAAGAGCAATACGATCGCGATAAGTCCGACTATTACGTCAAAGTTGGTGGTACGTGTAGCCGAATTAATGAAGTATTCGACGTTGAGTGCAAAATACAGATATGGGAAAAATGAGACGATTGCCAGAATTGCATCGGGAATTCTGATGCGGCTCAAGTGAACTGACTGGTTTTTATGGGAGGGATAGAGAAGGAATCCGGCAACCATTATAAGTCCGAGAAAGATGCTCTTTCTTGCTCTTTCTTCGATATAGCCGAATATGCAGTAGAATATAAATCCCACAATTGCCAAAAGCACTATGCGGACGATCCATTTTGAAACCTTGCCGCTGTAAATGCGGGTGTTCGATTCTTTGTCGAGGTCCGCAAGCAGGGCATCGGCGTCAAAGGTTTCGTCTTCGTTCAGCAGATCGACCATCGAAATGGGATCTTCTGTGACGGTTTTGTTCTTTTCAGACATTATACTTACCTTATCTTTCTGATATGCGTGTTTATACGGAGATGTCGATTTACTCTTGTGAAATGGATATTTTTGCGTTTTTTGAGCAAAGCTCGCGCAGATTGATGCTCTCGCCGTTAATTGTCAGTATGTGGTCGTAAACTGTGCCCACGATGTAGTTGAGCGAATCGTAGGTGTAGCCTATCCCCGTGACAATTATAGTTCCGTCCTCGCCTGTCGTAAATGTCCAACCCGGTTCGTCCGACGAAAAGGGCATACCCGCGCCAAAGGTGTAATAGCGCGCTTCGACAACCGAAATAACTCCGTCGCTGACCTCAAAAACGTCGATAACCGGTGATTTATTTACCGAATGGGTAAATTCAACAGAAAACTGAGTGCCGTTGGGACAGGGGTAGGAGGCGTAAATCTTGCCGCTTTCCTGATCGCGTACAACCAATTTGCTGTACTCTTTTTCACATGACAGCAAAAATACTAGAGCTGATATTAAAAGAAGGAGAGCCGCAGAGATTAAAACTGCGGCTTTTCTGCTTCTGTTGATTGTTTTGCTTTGCAATGTTAATAATTACTGGATAGCGCCGACTTCTTTGAAGTACTTTTCAGCACCGGCATGGAAGGGGATAGAAATACCGGTGATTGCGCTTTCAACAGAGAGCTCTCCGCCCTTTGCATGAACTGCCTTGATGGCATCGATATTTTCGAAGATACCCTTGGTGATGTTGTAAACGGTTTCTTCGCTGAGAGTGTCAGCAGCGATGATAGTTGCTCTTACTGCAACTGTTACAGCATCCTCAGTCTGCTTTGCATAAGTGTTGGCAGGAAGGGTGTAGGGAGTATAGTAAGCGTAGTGCTCCTGGAGGTACTGAAGCTGTTCAGCACCGATGGAGAGGATTACAAAATCGTTAGCGGTTGCAAGCTCTGCGATGTTGGTGGTGGGAGCGCCTGCAACGGTGAAGAATGCATCAAGCTGACCGTCCTTGAACTTGTCTGCGGAGTCGGTAAATCCGAGGGACTGCTTGTTGATGTCGTCAAAGGTCATGCCGTAAGCTTCAAATACCTGCTTGGCATTGAACTCTGTACCCGATCCTGCGTCACCGACGGATACGTTCTTGCCCTTAAGGTCGGCAATGCTGTTAATGCCGGGCTTAGCGATGATCTGAACTACTTCGGGGTAGAGGGTGCAAACTGCGGAGAATCCCTTGATAGCGCCGTCGGTAGCAAAGGTGTTGGTGCCGTTGAAGGCGTAGTCCATAACGTCGTTCTGAACGATAGCCATGGAAACCTCACCGTCGGCTACGAGCTGAATGTTAGCCTTGGAAGCGCCGGTGGACTGAACGCTGAATTCCTGACCGATCTTGTCGTAAAGAACGGTGCCGAGAGCGTTACCGAAGGAATAGTATGTACCTGTTTCACTGCCTGTTGCGAGGAAGATCTTACCGGAAGACGAGCAGGAGGTAAGGCAAAGTGTTATGAGCATCAATGCAACGATGATCAAAGATAATGTTCTTTTCATGGTTGTACTCCTTTATATTATAAAAATTAATAACTGAGTTGTGTAATAAAGTGTTCGTTTTAACGTATTATTACGTTAAAGTACATTAATATTATAATACAACTTTTTTTTGGATATGTCAATACTTTTTATCTGAAAATGTATTATTTATACATTATCATTAAATAAATGATTAAATATGCATTATTTTGCCGAAAAAAACTTATAAATAAACAGCCGCCCCGAGTATTCGTCGGAACGGCGTTTTGTTATTTCGTGTAGGTTATATAGGAAAAATTTATTCCCTCGTATTCGTGATGCTCTTCGTCGCCCTTTGACCAGCCGAGCTCGTCGAGATTGGGTAAGAACTTGTCGGCATCGGCAAAATCGGCATCGATGCGAGTTAAGTAGACCTTGTCGCAAAGGGGTAAAAGAAGCTTGTATACCTCGGCACCACCAATGCAGGCGATACCGTCGCGGTACTTTTCAGCTATCTCTTTAGCCTCGTCGTAGCTGTTGATAACGACAGCACCCTCAACTTTGTAATCGGTATTACGGGAAAGAATAAAATTTTCTCTTCCTTTAAGCGGCTTGGATTTAGGCAGAGTGAGCAGGGTGGTGCGACCCATTATAACGGCCTTTCCCATCGTTATCTCTTTAAAACGCTTAAGGTCGGGTGGCAGATTTATAAGCAGTCCTCCGTTGCGTCCCATCGACCAATCGCGTCCGCAGGCAACTATTGCAAACATCACTTGTCTTCCTTTTATATTATATATTTATATAGCAATCGGAATTTCGGTGTCGAATTCGTTGAATTTGTACTTGATAAGCTTGAAATCGTCGCGTGTAAAGGAATAGAAGTCCGTTTTGGGCTCAATTTTGAGTTTGGGCGCCTCAAAGGTGGGGCTTTCGATCATCTTTTCAACTATCGGCACGTGGCGGTCGTAGATGTGAGCATCGGCGATAACGTGTACGAATTCGCCTACCTCAAGTCCAGCTGAAAGAGCGAGCATATGAACGAGCATTGCATACTGGCAGACGTTCCAGTTGTTGGCGGTCAGCATATCCTGCGAGCGCTGGTTTAAAATAGCGTTGAGCTTGTTGCCCGATACGTTGCAGGTAAGCGAATAAGCGCAGGGGTAGAGCATCATCTCGTGAAGATCGGAGTGAACATAGATGTTTGTGATCATTCTGCGGCTGGCGGGATTGTTTTTCAGATCATAAAGAAGTCTGTCGACCTGGTCAAACTCGCCTTCTTTATATTTATGCTTAACACCGAGCTGATATCCGTACGCCTTGCCTATCGTGCCATTTTCGTCTGCCCACTCGTCCCAGATATGGGAGCCGAGCTCGGCAATGACGTTGGATTTCTTCTGCCAGATCCAGAGAAGCTCATCAAGCGCGGTCTTGTAGTAGGTACGGCGCAGAGTGAGGATAGGGAACTCCTCAGCGAGATTGTAACGGTTAACAATTCCGAATTTTTTAACGGTATGCGCGGGAGTGCCGTCGCTCCATTTGGGGCGGACGGGAAGATCGGTGTCCCATGTGCCGTTTGTAAGAATATCACGGCAATTTTCAATGAAAATGTTATCGGCGCGGCTCATATTTTAACTCCTTTAATTATCTTGTCAGCTTTTGCAGACGGATGTCTTTGCCCAGAAATTCGATTATCGAAAATTCGCCGAGCATACGGCTGAATATTCTGTCGGTGTAGCGTGATTGCAGCTCTGCAAAGGAAAGATTTGTGTTGATTATAGTGGCGCGTTCGGAATTTACTCGGGTGTTGATCAGATTATATAGTGCCGATACTGTAAACTGTGTCGACATCTCGGTTCCGAGATCGTCGCATATAAGCAGATCGCACTCGAAAAATCTTGCGGTGTTTGCGCTTGCATCGTGACGGAAGCGTTCGTTTTCAAATGCATTGAAAATGTTCTGCGCCGACTCGTATACAACGTCGTATCCCTTTTCGACAACCACCTTTGCTATCGATGTGGACAGATGAGTCTTTCCGAGTCCCGTATTGCCTCGAAGGATCATGTGCTTGCAGTCATCAGTGCCGAAATTCTCTGCATAGTTGCGGCATTTTTGCAAGTTCGTCGTCGCCTGGCGCTTGTTGTCACCCTCATAATAGCTGAGATCGAAGCTTTCAAACGACTGCGTCTTCATAAGCCGCGCAATGCCCGAGCTCTTGTATCCCTCTTCGATAAGAGCGCGCTTAAAGCAGCTGCACATCGAAAATCCGACGCTTCCGCTGTCGCGGCATACGGGGCATTCATAGTGAATGTCGGTATAGTCCTCGGGAAGGGAGAGCTTTTCGAGCAGCTCCTTTCGTTCAAGACGGAGGCTTTCGCTTTCCTTTCTTATCTGATCAAGCCGTGCATCGAGATTTTCCTTTCCGCGTACGGTCTGCTCAAAAATTCTGACACCGGTAAGCGCAAGCTGATCGTCAATGTTTTTTATGCGGCTGTCAAGAGAATATACCTCATAGAGTCTGGCATCGGACGCATCGCGTGCATCCGATCTTTTTTTGGCAAAGGCCTCGGTAACTCGGTTGTAGTTGTCTCGGTTAAACATTTCTTACATCCTTAAATGTTATTTGGGTGTCTTGTCTGCCTTATTTTTTGTTGGTTTCGTTAGTGAGCCGTCTTGCTACAAGGGCAAATATTTCGGAGGTGTCGTACGTATGATCCTCTTCAAAGGGCTCGTTTTTCACTTCGTCAAATAAAGGAAGCTCCAAAAAATCGTCGCTCGCAGACGATTTTTCATCCTCGATTCCGTAAGTCTTTTTCAGCGCATGGGAAACGTATTCATTGGTGCTGGGCGTCCGCGGTGCTGAATTCTCGTTTTCATCGCCGTAGCTCTTTTTCAGCGCGAGCGATACAAATTCGTCTGTGCTGAAGCTGCCCTGGGCGGCAGGACGGACCTCGGCGCGTTTTTTCGAGGCCTGCTCGACCTGCGAAAGCTCGGTGTAACCCATGGCGTGCCAATTTTCGAGGACCTTGTCCATGTACGAGAAATTGAAACGGCCGGTCTTCGAATGATCAACTGTGATCTCGTATGCTTTTCTCAGCATCTCTTCGGAGAAGGCGAACTGATATACCCATCTCTTGACAAATCTCTTTTCCTTCGTTGTAAGCTCTCTGTCGCCGATGCCGAACATGGCACGAAGATGTCCTTCGATGCTTTCGTAGGCTTCCTTGCGCTTGAAATAAATATCGAGCTTGTCGTAGGTGTCAATTCCCTCATCATAGAGGTTGTACGCCATTTTTTCAATGTATTGAACAGATGTTTTGCCGTGCTGTTTGCAGTATGTAAAGAGCATGAGGATGTGCTCGTTGCTGAGTCCCAAAAAGTCGGACATGGCAATTACCTTGTTTGCCTCGGATACGTTGTAGATCCTGCCCGTGATCTCCTGACACATTTTGAGCAGGTAACGGCGGCTTCCTTCATTCTCGCTGAGAAGTCGCTCCATCTCCTCGCCGCTGTAGGTGGGAATTTCGCGTACGGGGGCAACGATTTTTGTATCCGACCCCGATTTTTTAGCAGTTGTTTCACTTTCTATCTCACTCTTTTGAGCAGTAGCGGACACTTTTGCCTTGGCATCGGTTGAAATTACACCTGCCTCGTTCCAATAACGAATAGCGGCTGAAACCTTGTCGCTTCTGCATCCGATGGCCTTGGCGATTCTTCTTTCGAAATCGTCATGCCCCATTATCGAGCTGTCGGATGCTAAAACGAGCAAAACCTTCAGATCAATTGAATCGGCAAGCTCAAGATGCTCGATTACCGATGCGGGAAGGGTGATAACGCCGGAACCGAAATTAAAATTCACTTTCATTTTTCACGTCACTCATTCTTCTACATTAAAATTTAAAGAACAACAAAGGGATAAAAGGCAGTCTGCAATATTTAAGTCGAGTATGGTAACTTTTTTGCTTTTCTTTTGGGGGCGCAGCTCGGCACCCGTGATGTTCCAAATTGCCCTCACACCGCCGTCAACGGCAAGTGTGCAGGCTTCGATGGCATTGTCGCGAGGAACGCAGAGAACTGCGATATCTATCTTTTTTTCAAGGCAGAAATCGGTCAAACGGGACAGCGGCATGACTTCGTGAGATGAAACGGTCCTTCCGACGGCGTCTGAATAGTCAAAAAGTCCGTCAAGGCGGATACCGCGCGAAGTAAAGGCATTGTGCTTTGCGAGCGCTTCACCTAACGGATCCATACCGACGATGACGGCCGAGCGAATGCTGTTCATGCCTAAAATCGCGCCCACACCGTCGTAGATATCGCGCACGTTGTATCCGTAGCCTTGCTGTCCGAACTGTCCTATAAGCGACATATCCTGACGTATCTGTGATGCCGTCACGCCCATCATGGATGCAAGCTCGCTTGAGCTGATGCGCAGCACGTCCGAGCCCAAAAGCTCACGCGCATATCTGTAATAGCGCGGCAGACGGCTGCGGGTCGAGCGGGGGAGAGAGCAAATATTCATATAAAGATTTAAATTCAGATATTGGCGGCAACGTAGTCGACAAACTCGTCGCAGGTAGCGCCGGTGTCGCGGCCGGTGATGCGGATCTTCTTGTCCTCGAACATGCAGAAGTCAAGCGCCTTTTCGAGGCGGTTAGCCTGATCTTGATAACCGATGTGGGAGAGGAGAAGAACGGTTGCGCGGAGCATGGAACAGGGGTCTGCAAACTTTGCTCGGCCTTCCTTCACCATTCTGGGAGCAGAGCCGTGGATTGCCTCAAACATGGCGTATTTCTTACCGATGTTTGCGGAACCTGCAGTACCAACACCGCCCTGGAATTCGGCTGCCTCATCGGTGATGATATCGCCGTAGAGGTTGGGGAGAATGAATACCTTGAAGTCGGTGCGGCGCTTTTCGTCAACGAGCTTTGCGGTCATAATGTCGATGAACCACTCATCGGTGCGGATATCGGGATATTCCTTTGCCATCTCTTCGCAGATGCGCAGGAACTTGCCGTCGGTGGTCTTTATTATGTTTGCCTTTGTAACGATGGAAACGTGATCCTTACCGTTGTTTTTTGCATATTCGAATGCAAGACGGGCGATTCGGTTGGTGCCCTCGGTGGTGGTTACGCAGAAGTCCATTGCAAGATCGTCGGTTACGTGAATGCCCTGGCTTCCGACAGCATAGCTTCCTTCGGTGTTTTCGCGGAAGAAGGTCCAGTCGATACCTTTTTCGGGAACCTTAACGGGACGAACGTTTGCAAAAAGGTCGAGGTTCTTACGGATCGCAACGTTTGCACTCTCGATGTTCGGCCAGGGATCTCCTGCGCGGGGAGTGGTGGTGGGACCCTTCAAAAGAACGTGACACGCATAGATCTCGTCCATAACGTCATCGGGAACTGCTTTTCCCTGAACGGCACGGTTTTCGATGGTAAGACCGTCGATGTTGCGGATCTCAACCTTGCCGGATTCTATCTCGTTCTTAAGCAGAACGCGCAAAATCTTTTCGGCCGCTGCGGTAATGGTGGGTCCGATGCCGTCGCCGCCGCATACGCCAATGATGATCTTGTCAAGCTTGTCATATTCGATAAAGTCGCGGTTGGCATTTATCTTTTCAACTCTCGCGAGCTGTGCTCGGAGCAAGTTTTCAAACTTTTGAGATGCTTCTTTGATCTGTGCTTCGTAATTCATGGGTGTGTACCTCTTTATGATAGAAAATTTTTATTATCTTTGTGTGCAGTAAGCATTTAAATCAACATCGGCGAGATTTCCCGCAAGATATTCGTAGTAAGCCTGTGCGCCGATCATTGCGGCATTGTCACCGCAAAGGGAGGGGGGAGGAAGATAAAGATCAAGTCCTCGGCTTTCGCAAAAATCAGAAAGGGATTTTCTCAAATGAGAATTTGCGGCAACGCCTCCCGCC
>JAZSMZ010000159.1:0-3070 GCA_045536155.1 Eubacteriales bacterium | reverse complement strand
GTCTGACCGTCGTTTGTGATGATGAGAAGCCCGAGGGTGTCGATATCAAGCCGTCCGCAGGGGAAAAGTCCGCGCTTTTTAAGTCGGTCGTCAAGCAATTCGAGTACCGTCTTCTGACGCGGATCGTCGGTGGCAGAAATGTATCCGTCGGGCTTATTGAGCATTACGTATACGTACTCGTTATACGAAATGACCTCGCCGTCATACGTTACAACGTCGCGCTCGGGGTCAATATGCCGCGACAGATCGCGCACCTTTTCGCCGTTGACCGTTACAAGTCCGGCCTTGGCCGACTTGGCAGCCTCGCTTCTCGATGCTATTCCGTGCGAGGAGAGAAATTTATCTATTCGCATGACAAAAAGGTACACTTCCTTTCATTCAAAATATACCCGAAATACAATTAATTTTAGCATATTTTTGCGTTTTTGTAAAGGTAAAAGCAATTAAATATACATCCTATTAAAATCAAATTTACATATCAAAAAAACGCCCATGGTAAATAGGATTTACCATGGGCGAGGGATTTTGTATGCTGTAAGCCATAAAATTATCTTGCCAAAAGCACGTTCTTTTCGTACTCTTTAACTTCACGAAGCCAATCGGCACCGACGGGTACACCCTGCTTTTCGCAGTAGTAGTTCCAGATAACATCGAAGGGGAGAGTCTTGCACTCTTCAAGCATTGCAAGGCGGGATGTGTAGTCGCCTTCGAGCTCGAGCTTTTTGAGCATTTCGGTGGGCTCGAGTGCGGCAAAGAGGAGGGCCTTTTGCATATTGCGGGTACCGATTACCCATGCGGCGATGCGGTTGATGGATGCATCGAAGAAATCGAGACCGATATGTACTCTGTTTTCGAATCCGCCGCGGATGATCTCCTGAGCGATTGCCTTGAGCTCGTCGTCAAAGATTACAACGTGGTCGCTGTCCCATCTTACAGGGCGGGATACGTGAAGAAGGATCTCGTCGCAGAATACCATAGTAGTGGAGATCTTGTCGGAGATGACTTCGGTGGGGTGATAGTGACCTGCATCGAGAGTTACGAGCTTATTGTTCTTTACCGAATAAGCGAGATAGAACTCGTGCGAGCCGATGGTGCAGCTTTCAGCGCCGATACCGAATACCTTACCTTCGATTGCATTGAGGTTATATTCGGTGTTCTCGCCCTCGAAAATTTCGTTGAGCGATTTGTTGAGGCGTTCGCGGTATCCGTAGCGGTCAACGGGAATATCCTTGAATCCGTCGGGAATCCAGTAGTTGGTTACGCACTTGTCGCCAAGCTCTTTACCGATATACTCGGCGATCTTGCGGCATGCGATGCAGTGGTCGACCCAGAATTTGCGGATCTTTTCGTCGTGATGGCTGAGGGTAAATCCGTCTGCGCTGAGAGGATGAGAGAAGCAGGTGGGGTTGAAATCAATTCCGAAGCCATTTTCCTTCGCCCAATCGATCCATGTCTGGAAGTGCTTGGGCTCGATCGCATCGCGATCGATCTTCTCGCCCTGATTGTCGAGATAGATAGCGTGGATATTGATTCTCTTCTTGCCGGGAATAAGGGAAGCGGCCTTCATAAAGTCCTGCTTCAACTGTTCAATTGTGCGTGCACGTCCGGGATAGTTACCGGTGGTCTGGATACCTCCGGTGAGATCTCCGTCGGGATTTTCAAATCCGCGTACGTCGTCTCCCTGCCAGCAGTGCATGGACACGGGAATGGATGCAACTCTTTCCATTGCCGCCTCGACGTCAACGCCGAGAGAGGCATATAATTCTTTTGCTTTTTCAAATGCTTTTTCACAAGCCATGGTTATATATTCCTCCGAAATTATTTTTAATATTTATTCAAGATCAGCCGAGAAGCTTGCAGAATTTTTCGTAGCCCTCGTCCCATACTTCGCTGTGATTGGGTTCGTATTTTACGATCTCGAACGAATTACGGATAACGTGGCGCGCTTCGGCAATATCCTTGATCTCGCCTGCGGCGATTGCCTGAGCCATAAGGTTACCTACTGCAGTTGCCTCAACGGGACCTGCATATACGGGACGGTCGCAGCAGTCTGCAACGAGCTGGCAGAGGGTCTTTTCCTTGCATCCGCCGCCAACGATATTGATAAAGGGAGTGCGTGTGCCCTTGATCTCGTCTATCTTTTCGACAGTCCAGCGATATTTGAGGCAGAGAGAGTCGTAGATGCAGCGAATGATCTCGCCTTCGTTTTCGGGAACGTGCTGACCTGTCTTTTCGCAGAATTCCGCAATGCGACGGGGCATATTGCCGGGAGCATTGAAGGAAGCATCATCGGGGTTGATGAGGCTTTGAACAGGCTTTGCTGCCTTTGCGGCATTTTCGAGATCGTCGAAGGAGGGATTTTTGCCTTCGCGAATCCACTGACGGCGGCTTTCCTGAATGAGCCAAAGGCCCATGATATTCTTGAGGAAGCGGATCTTGCCGCCTACAGCGCCCTCGTTTGTGAAATCGTATTTGCGCGATGCATCGTTGATTGCGGGATCTGCAATCTCGCTTCCCATAAGCGACCATGTTCCGCTCGAAATGTATACGAAATCGTCGCCCTTGGCAGGCACTGCCAATACTGCAGATGCGGTATCATGTGCACCGACAGAAACTACCTTCGCGCTGATATTGCCAACCTCTTCGATAACCTGAGGCAGAAGGGGACCAACCTCGGTGCAGGGCTGAGCGATATCGCAAAACAGCTTTTCGGGAATACCGAATTTTCTGATAACATCCCAGGACCAATCTCTGTTTTGTGCATTAAGCAGTCCGCTTGTCGATGCAATTGTATATTCGGTGCGCTTTACGCCGGTCAGGAAATAGTTCAGAAGGTCAGGCACAAAGAGCAGTTTATCGGCGATAGCAACACGCTCGGGATTATCGCGAAGATCGGCAGCAAGCTGGAATACGGTGTTGAAATTCATGGTCTGAAGACCGGATATCGAATAAAGCTCGTCGCGGGACATGATGCCGAATGCATGGTCGAGAATATTGTCAAGTCGGCCGTCGCGGTAGTGATAGGGATTGCCGAGCAGCTTGGCGTTCTTATCGAAATAACCATAGTCCA
>JAZSMZ010000122.1:0-2551 GCA_045536155.1 Eubacteriales bacterium | reverse complement strand
CCGCCGTCAGAAGAACAATCCCTGCCTTATCGGCGAGCCCGGTGTAGGTAAAACAGCTCTTGCCGAGGCTCTTGCTCAGCGCATTTGCAACGGTGCTGTTCCCTACCGCCTTTTAGGCAAAGAGGTACACCTTTTAGACCTAACCGCTCTGCTTGCCGGAACTCAGTTCCGCGGCCAGTTTGAAAGCAGAATGAAGGGACTTATCGAGGAAGTCAAGGCGCTGGGCAACATCATTCTGGTTATCGACGAGGTCCACAGCATCGTGGGTGCAGGCGATACCGAAGGCTCGATGAATGCCGCCAACATCTTAAAGCCCGCACTTTCTCGCGGTGATATTCAGGTTATCGGTGCGACCACGTTGACCGAATACCGCAAATACATCGAAAAGGATTCGGCGCTCGAGCGTCGCTTCCAGCCCGTCATTATCGAAGAGCCCTCCGTCGAGGAGGCGTACGAGATCCTTCGCGGTATCAAGACATATTACGAGGATTATCACCACATCCGCATATCGGACGACACCGTCCGCCGTGCCGTCATGCTCTCCGAGCGCTATATCACCGACAGATTCTTGCCCGACAAGGCTATCGACCTGCTTGATGAGGCATCTGCCTATCTTTCGCTCAATTCGCCCTGTATCAGCGAAAAGGAAAGCCTTACCCTTTCGCTCGATGCGCTCAAAAAGGAACGCACCGCCCTCGAGGCTGATGAAAGCAATACAGATGAACAGGCTCTGCAGGAAAGATACAAGCGTCTTGCCGATCTTCGCGTACGCGAGCTTAACGAAGAAAACAAGCTCGTGGCTGTTACCGAAGAGTGCAATAAAGTTGAGTTGACAACAGGCGACCTTGCAAAGGTTATCGAGATATGGACGGGCATTCCCGCGTCCAACATCACCGAGCATGAATTTGCGCGAGTTGACCATCTCGGCACGCGTCTGCGCGGCAGAATTATCGGTCAGGACAAGGCTGTCGATGCTGTTGTCCGTGCCATCAAGCGCAATCGCGCGGGTGTTTCCTACAAGCGCAAGCCGGTATCCTTTATCTTTGCCGGCCCCACGGGTGTCGGTAAGACCGAGCTGGTAAAAACTCTTGCAAACGATCTTTTCAACACGCCCGAAGCGCTTATCCGTCTTGATATGTCCGAGTTTATGGAAAAGCACTCGGTATCCAGAATTATCGGTTCTCCTCCCGGATACGTCGGATATGACGATGCCGGTCAGCTTACCGAGAAGATCCGCCGCAAGCCTTATACCGTCGTTCTCTTTGACGAGATCGAAAAGGCGCATCCCGACGTGCTCAATATCCTTTTACAGATCCTCGACGACGGCCGCATCACCGATGCCCACGGCAAGGTGGTAAATTTCGAAAACACCATTATTATAATGACAACGAACGCGGGCTCAAATACCGTATCCGCCCCCATAGGCTTTATCGAAGACGAGCAGGCAAGAAACGACGACCGCACGATGAAGGCCCTCGGCGAATTTTTACGTCCCGAGTTTATCAACCGCGTTGATGAGATCATCACCTTCCGCTCACTTGATGAAAAGGATTTCGTTGCCATCGCCAAGATCATGGTAAACGATCTCAGAACGGTTCTTGCCGAAAAGGATATTTCCCTTTCGGTGAGCGAAAGCGCGCTCGAGTTTATCGCCAAAAAGTCGTTCAGCCGTCGCTTCGGCGCGAGAGCGATGAGAAGATATATCCAAACCGATATAGAAGACGTCATCGCAAATGAGATAATTGGCAGCTACGACAAGCATTTTTCTGCTGTAATTATCGATTCTGACGGCGAAAAGCTTACTTTTGCATACGAAGCATAAAAAATCTGAACTGCGGATAAATGCCGCTCAAAACTTGTTATGACTGAAAAATGGTATGATATTTCGCCTGCCTTGCTCACCGAACGGCTTAAAACAAACCTTTCGGGAGGACTGAGCAAGGCTGAGGCGGAAAAGAGATTCCGTAAATACGGTGCAAATTCAATATATCCCATTCCAAAAGGTCCGTTCAAGATGTATCTGCATCATCTTCTGACCGATTTTACATCTGTACTGCTCCTTATTACCGCTATATTGGCGGCAATATTCGAGAGATACGTTGGATCTGTCGTAATGATCTGCCTTCTTGCGCTTAACATATCTGCGGCGGTCTTTACATATGTAAAAGCTCAGCGAGTGCTTGAGGATATGGGCAAAAATGCCCTTCCGACGGCGAAGGTCATCCGATCGGGCAAACTGTACATCGTCCGTCAGGAGCAGCTTGTTGTCGGCGACGTTGTCTTCCTTTCGGCAGGCGATATTGTACCCGCAGACTGCCGTCTTCTTGAAAGCGACGGTCTTTACGTCCTCGAAAACAATCTTACGGGCGAGATACGCTCGTCAAAGAAGGACGCTTCCTTTATTGAATACCGCGATATACCGATAAGTGCGCGTAAAAACATGGTTTACGCCGCAACTATCGTAACATCGGGAACGGCGCGTGCCGTTGTGTGCGACACGGGCGAGGACACTCTCGTATGCGCGATGGGCAAAAACACCGCCATAGTCACT
>JAZSMZ010000037.1:0-2512 GCA_045536155.1 Eubacteriales bacterium | reverse complement strand
TATACAAATATGTTCGTATCGGCCGCCGATGCCCAGGATATGCTCGGATCCGAAACGCTGCTTATAATTTCTGACGTTAACAACCGCTTGCAGTATGAATCGCCCGAGATTGCAGAAAACGCGTTTACTACCGTAATCATTGACCATCACCGCAAAAAGGAAGAGTTCAAAACCCAGCCGGCTATTGCATATATCGAGCCCTCCGCATCGTCTGCCTGCGAGCTTGTCGCTGAAATACTCGAGCAGTCTATGCCGCAGGGTCAGCTAAAATCCGATGAAGCAGAGCTCATGTTTGCGGGTATTCTTCTTGATACCAAGCAGTTTTCGCAGAATGCAGGTGCCCGTACATTCTCTGCAGCCCTCTATTTGAGAGCAGAAGGAGCAAACCCCGCAGAAGCGCAGGCGCTCTTTAAGACTGATCTCAGTGATTTCATGCGTGAGGCACGTTTTATTAAAAATATAAAAATGCTTCGCAACTTTATAGCGATTGCAATTAATGACGAGGATGGCAACAGCTATCCCGATGATATTGCTGCCGCAAAGGCTGCCGACCGATTGCTTACCATTGATGGTGTACAGGCATCGTTCACCCTTTGCCGCATTAATGATGCGATCGTCATCAAAGCGCGTTCAGCAGGATATATAAATGTTCAACTTATCATGGAAAACCTCGGCGGAGGCGGCCATTTTGATTCTGCTGCCTGCCAAATGCGTGACGTTGACATGAAAGAAGCCGAAAAGCGTCTCAGAGAGGCCATTGAAGAGTATCTGAGCGAACTGTAATTTAGACTATTTAATAACACGAGGTAATACAAAATGAAAGTGATTTTACTTGCAGATGTCCGCGCACAGGGCAAAAAAGGTGAACTTATCAACGTATCGGACGGATACGCACGTAACTTTTTAATTCCGCGAAAGCTTGGTGTTGAAGCAACACCTCAGATGATAAAAGAGCTCAACGACCGCGAAGAGGCAAAGCAGCGCAGACTTGCTGAAGAGAAAAAGCAGGCGCAGGAGCTTGCAGCTAAATTCGAAGGTCTTGTTACCAAGATTTCAATTTCCGCAGGTGCTGACGGACGCCTTTACGGTTCTGTAACAGCAAAGGACATTGCTGAAGCGTTCAAGGCACAGCACGGTATCGAGATCGATCGCCGCAAGCTTTCTATCGACGATCCCATCAAAGCGTTCGGAACCTATTCGATTGAGATCAAGCTTTACACCGGCGTTGTCGGCAAGATCAATCTTGTTGTAAGCGCAAAATAGTCGTTCGACTCTTACTGATTTTGAGAAAGGAAGCCGCATCTTATTGATGTGTGGCAAAGCTTTTTATGGCAGACAATATACTCGACAGAAAAATGCCATATTCACTTGAAGCGGAGCAATCGGTTCTCGGATCTATTCTTATAGACCCCGAATCTTTTGCAGACATTGCTTCTATTATGGATGCGGAGGATTTTTACACGCCCGATCATCGCGAGATCTATCGTGCGATGCAGGATCTGTTTTTGGCAAACAGAACGATAGATCTTGTAACTCTGCTCGACACCCTTGTTAAAAGAGGAATTTACTCAAATACCGATCAGGGCAGACAGTATATAAAGATTATCGCTGAAACCGTACCCTCGTCGTCGAATGCCGCAGATTATGCGAGAATCGTTCATGATAAGGCACAGCTCAGATATCTTATCGATGCTTGCGCCGATATAACCGAAAGCGCTTATCTTGCGCAGGACGAGGCATCAAATATTCTCGGCTCTGCGGAGCAGAAGATATTCAATATCGTTTCCGGCAATGAGCGCAAGGGATTCAGACACATAAAGGACATTCTTCTTTCAGTTTACGATCATTTGAAGCTTCTTCGCGACGATCCCGACAGCACAAAGGGAACTCCGTCGGGCTTTTCCGATCTAGATAAGCTCATCGTTGGCTTCAATCCCGGCGACTTTGTTCTGGTTGGTGCGCGTCCCGGTATGGGTAAGACGAGTTTTGCCATGAACATCGCTTCAAAGGCCGCAATGACAACTAAAAAGAAGGTGGCCGTTTTCTCCCTTGAGATGTCGTGCGAACAGCTTGTAACCCGCCTTATTTCGTCTGAAGCAATGGTTGACAGCTATGCTTTGAGAACGGGTAAGCTCACAAGCGAGGATTGGAATAACATTGCAGATGCAGCCGGACGTCTTGCCGAGTGCGACATACTTATTGACGACACGATGGGCATTACAGTTACGGGTATGAAGGCAAAATTGCGCCGCGAAAAGGACCTTGGAATGGTCGTTATCGACTATCTCGGTCTTATGCAGAGCGATCGTAAGATCGACAACAGAGTTCAGGAGGTTTCCGATATCTCCCGAAACCTCAAGATGATGGCAAAAGAACTTGGCATTCCTGTTATTACTTGTGCCCAGCTCAACCGTGCCGCAGAAACCCGTTCGGGCAACCGTCCCCAGCTTTCTGACCTTCGTGACTCGGGTGCGATCGAGCAGGACGCGGACTCGGTCATCTTCCTCTACCG
>JAZSMZ010000050.1:0-46541 GCA_045536155.1 Eubacteriales bacterium | reverse complement strand
ATCATACCGTTATTTTAGCATAAAAAGCTTGTTTTGTAAAGGTTTTTTGCGAAAATGGAGGACTTTGGCAGCCCTTTTGGGGGTGTTTTGACCTTGTTTTTGACATTTTTTGACATAATTTACGGGTGAGAACGCCTTTTTTAGTCATGCGCCCTCACCCGTTTTTGCTCGGATATAGCCTTTCAGGCGATATCATTTATGCCAACAAGTACCCTTTCAAGCTTGTTTAAGGCCTTGTCCCTTTCCGAATAATATATGTTCGGCTCGACGCGCAAGCGCTCGGATATCTCGTCGATGCTCTCGCCGTCCTTTCGGTAAATTATGCCCTGCTTTACAAGCTCGAGCTGAAAATCGCTTAGCACGGTCAGCGCGTTTTCGATAGTTTTGATTTGCTTTTTGACGATCTCGCGCTGCTCGATCCGCGTTTGCAAAAGCTCCATCGGATTGTAATTTTTGTACCCTGCTCCGATAGCTCTGTCGATGTTGTCGTTATATCGCATGATATTTTCCTGCTCTGATCTTCTTTTGATTATCTTGTTTTCAAGCTCGAGCTTTATTTTGAACACCTCTCCCGTCATTCTTGGCGATATCTTCAGTTCCTTTTTCAGCCGATCTATTTCAAGCTTCATATTTTTATAAAGCAGTTGGTTGAATTTGTAATCTTCAAGCATTTTAATAACAATGTCTCGGTTTTGACCCATTCGCAATACGTCCTTTCGCTGATATGTAACATTTTTTTTAACAAATGTCGATTGTTGTTGACTTTTTTCGGTTTTCTGAATTATAATTCGGTTATACGATC
Organism: Eubacteriales bacterium; assembly: GCA_045536155.1. GTDB lineage: Bacteria > Bacillota > Clostridia > Oscillospirales > CAG-272 > JAZQNC01. The sequence continues at coordinate 45,739 of JAZSMZ010000050.1, read as the reverse complement.
AATTTCATCCTATGCTATCACGATTACTCGAATTTGTCAATAGTTTTCCGAATTTTATTTCGGTTTTACGGAGGCGATTATGTACGAACGTTTTGTTCAGCTTTTAAATCTTCATCACACCAATGCAAATAAGGTCGCAAAGGATCTCTCCATTGCTCCCAGCACGTTAAGCGACTGGAAGAAAGGAAAAAGCATTCCGAAGCTTGAAAAGCTCCTCAAAATTGCGGAGTATTTCAAGGTGCCGATCGGCTATTTCATCGATGAAGCGGAAGGAAAGCCGGAAGACAGCATAAGAAAATCAGACAATATCTCCCGCATTCTCGATTGCGATTCAACGGCAGGAATTCCCGTTATCGGTGAGATCCATGCAGGTGCACCCGTTATCACAAATGAGATCATAGAAGGATACGAGATGGCCGACGTTTCCGACACCGAAGAGTTTTACTATCTCAACGTCCACGGCGACAGCATGATAAATGCAGGGATAGTTCCCGGATCGCTCGTGCTTATCCACCGTCAGAATTTCGCCGAAAGCGGACAGATCGTCGTCTGTATGACCGACGAGGAGTCGACCACGTTAAAACGCTTTGAGATCGATGGCGACAGCGTTCGTCTTTGCCCCGAAAACGACGCATATAAGCCTATCGTTCTTCATCTGCGCGATTTTGTAACGGGCAAGGCGCGCATACTCGGTATTGCCGTTGAGGTAAGAATAAAGCTTTGATTCAAAATCTCGAAACATTTTAGCAAAACAGCCTTTTAAGCTGTTTTAACACAGCTCCCTGCTGTGAAATCCGTAAGGAAATAAATCGCCGTATCCGCTATAATATAGAGGCGGACGGCGATTATTTTTTTACGGAGGTATTTTTTTGCCAAGAAAGAAAAAAACAAGACGTCAAAAGATAATTGATGCCATCGAAGACGTTGCCTTTGACTGCGAAAGCAGTACAGGCGACAGACTGCGCGCGCTGAATATCCTGCTCGGGCTGGACAACGAAGACAGAAGCGAGGAGACCCGCCAAAAGCTCGACGAGATCTTTTGCCGTCTGACGGGTGAAAAGTGATGCTGCTGTCCGAAAAACAGCTCGAATACATCCGCTCGGCAAACAGGCGGTGGAACATCAAATGCGGAGCGGTGCGATCGGGAAAAACATACGCCGACTATTTTATGATCCCGATTCGACTCAAAAATCTGACCGACGGAGCCATCGTGCTTATCGGCATGACGCGCGGCACGCTTGAGCGCAACGTACTCGATCCAATGCGCCGCATCTGGGGCGGCGAGCTTGTAGGGTCCATCAACGGCGACGGCATGGTACAGCTCTTCGGCAAGGATTGCTACACGCTGGGCGCGGCGAGCGCCGATGCGGCGTCAAAGCTGCAGGGCAGCTCGATCGGATACTGCTACGGCGATGAGATCACCACATGGAACGAAAAGGTGTTCCGCATGCTTCAAAGCCGACTCGACAAGCCCTCGTCGGTATTTGACGGCAGCTGCAATCCCGCGCATCCGAGCCACTGGTTCAAGAAATTTCTCGATTCCGATGCCGACATTTACCGTCAGGACTATCTCATCGACGACAACCCCTTTTTGCCGGCGGATTTCATCTCAGCCCTGAAGCGCGAATACGAGGGTACGGTCTTTTACGATCGCTATATTTTAGGCAAGTGGACTGCCGCCGAGGGCATAATTTACCGTCTTTTTGCCAACTGTCCCGAGAGATACAGAGCGAAAAAGGAAGATCTTGTCGGCTTTGACCGAGTGATATTCGGACTTGATTTCGGGGGCAACAAAAGTAAGAGCGCGCTCGTTTGCATCGGGGTGAAAAACACATCGGACGGCGTTGCGGTGACCGCCCTAAAATCGCACCTTGAAAGCGTTTGCCACCCTGCCGCGCTCACCGATTGGGTTGCCGGATTTCTTTACGAGCTGCGACAGAAATACGATATTTTGCCGGACAGCATCTTCTGCGATAACGCCGAGCCGGTGCTCCTTCACGGCCTTATACACGATATCGGCAGAATAGAAGAGCTTTCATCGGTATCGATAAGGGGAGCGAAAAAATCGGCGGTTTCGTCGAGAATCGCCATGACGAGCGCACTGCTCTCACGCGATCGGCTCAAGATAGGCGACGACGCCGGAACACTTGCCGATGCTCTGTCAAGCGCGATGTGGGACAGCGACGGCGAGCGCCGACTTGACGATTTCAGCACCGACATCGACACACTCGACGCTTTTGAATACGCCCTTGAGCGCGTGCGCGTATGATATATAAACGGAGGATTTTTGAAAAATCCTCCGTTTCATTTTTGCTTCATTTTGCAAGGACAATTCGTCAAAAATTCATTATTGACTGTCAGAACGGCTCGGTAATTATTAACATTTTTTAAACAATAGCGCCATACTGTTGATTTAATGAGCTTTATGAGTTATAATTAACAGTCAGAACAGTGTTGCGTTTTTTTAACCGTAAACGACATAAAAAATGCATCGCAGACATGCACAAAAAAGTTACATAAAGACTATTATTATAATAAATGGAGCAAAAAGATGAAAAGAACAGAGATTTCCGCGCTTTACAAATCTCCCGAATCCTTTGCAGATCAGACTATCACCGTTGCCGGTTGGGCACGTTCCATACGCGCAAGCAACGTTTTCGGATTCCTCACCATAAATGACGGAAGCTACTTCGGAAACCTTCAAATCGTATTTGACAAAGATAAGCTCGACAACTTTGCGGAGGTTGCCGCGCAGAACATCGGCGCATCCTTCGTCGTTTCCGGCAAGTTTATACTTACTCCCGATGCAAAGCAGCCCTTCGAGATGCAGGCAGAAAAGATCGAGATCGAGGGTACCTCCACACCCGAATATCCGCTCCAGAACAAGAAGCACTCGATGGAATTCTTACGCACCATCGCGCACCTGCGCCCCCGTGCGAACACCTTCAATGCAGTCTTCCGCGTACGCTCCGAGGCAGCTTACGCTATCCACAGCTTCTTCAACGAGCGCGGTTTCGTATACGTTCACACTCCCATCGTAACCGCCAGCGACTGCGAGGGTGCGGGCGAAATGTTCCGCATCACTACCCTTGATATGGAAAATCCTCCTCGCACCGAGGACGGCAAGGTAGACTTCTCGCAGGACTTCTTCGGTCGCGGCGCCAACCTCACCGTATCCGGCCAGCTCAACGTTGAATGCTTCGCTATGGCATACAGCAAGGTTTACACCTTCGGCCCCACCTTCCGTGCGGAAAAATCGTTCACTCCCCGCCATGCGGCAGAGTTCTGGATGATGGAGCCCGAGATCGCCTTTGCCGATCTCAACGACGAGATGCAGCTCTCCGAGGATATGCTCAAGTACGTGCTTAAGCACCTGCTCAAGACCTGTCGTCCCGAGCTTGAATTCTTCAACAAGTTCATCGACAACACTCTCCTTGAAAGATTTGAAAACGTTATCAACAGCGACTTTGCCCGCATAACATATACCGATGCCATGAAATTGCTTGCCGAATCGGGCAAGAAATTCGAATATCCCGTCGGCTGGGGCGAAGACCTTCAGACCGAGCACGAGAGATATCTCACCGAGGAATACTTCAAAAAGCCGGTATTCGTTACCGACTGGCCGCGTGAGATCAAGGCATTCTACATGCGTCTCAACGACGACGGCCGCACCGTTGCCGCCGCCGATATGCTCGTTCCCGGTGTAGGTGAGCTTTGCGGCGGATCGCAGAGAGAGGAAAGAATGGATTACCTGCTCGACGCCCTCAACCGCTTCGGTCTCGATGAGGACGATTACTGGTGGTACCTCGAGCTCCGCAAATACGGCGGAACCAAGCATGCAGGATTCGGTCTCGGATTTGAGCGCCTTATCATGTACGTCACCGGCATCAACAACATCCGCGACGTTGAGGCATTCCCGAGAACAACAGGCAACGCCGATTTCTAATCGACTGCCCTTACGCGATGTGCGCGCGAAAAAAGCTACCGTTGTACCCATTTTTTGATTGAATGCGTACCCTCCACCCCACTTGAAAAGACTAAAAGGAACTACTATTTTGAAATACAGTGAAATGACCGCAGAGCAGCTGAAGGGCGAGCTTGCCGTGCTTGGCGGTAAGTTTGCCCAATACAAAGCCAAAGAAATGAAGCTCGATATGTCCCGCGGAAAGCCGGGCAGCGAGCAGCTCGTACTGACACAGAAGATGCTCAGCGTAATATCCGATCCCGAGGACTGCATCTGCGAAAACGGTCTCGATTGCCGCAACTACGGATTACTTGACGGAATCCCCGAGGCAAAGAGAATGTTTGCCGATATTCTCGAAGTACCGATCGAAAACATCATCATGCAGGGCAACTCCAGCCTTAACGCTATGTACGACGAGATCGCGCGCTTCATGCTCTTCGGAACCTGCGACAGCGATAACCCCTGGTCGAAGCTTCCCAAGGTTAAATTCCTCTGCCCCGTACCCGGCTATGACCGTCACTTCGCCATCTGCGAGGTGTTCGGCATCGAGATGATCAACGTCCCCATGACCGCCGACGGTCCCGACATGGATATGATCGAAGAGCTCGTTGCATCCGACGACTCGATAAAGGGTGTCTGGTGCGTACCGAAATACTCAAATCCCGACGGTATCGTATATTCAAACGAAACGGTCCGCCGTTTTGCCGCCCTCAAGCCTGCCGCAAAGGATTTCCGCATCATGTGGGACAACGCGTACGTTATTCACGCACTCTACGATGAGCTGGCCGATCAGCCCAACATCATTGCCGAGGCAGCAAAGTACGGCAATCCCAATATGCCCCTTGAGTTTATGTCCACCTCCAAGGTAACCTTCCCCGGATCGGGCGTTGCTGTTCTGGCGGCATCGAAGTGCAACATCGAGCACACCAAAAAGTATATGTCGTACCAGACCATCGGTTACGACAAGATAAACCAGATGCGCCACGTCGTCTACTTCGGCGATGCCAAGGGCATGCGCGATCACATGAAATTGCATGCCGACATCATTCGCCCCAAGTTCGAGATCGTTCTCGATGCTCTCGATCAGCTTCGCGAGCTTGATATTGCCGAATGGAATTCCCCCAAGGGCGGATATTTCATCAGCGTTAACACCCTCGACGGCTGTGCAAAGCGCGTATTTGAGCTTGCGCGCGAGGCAGGTGTTACACTCACCGGCGCAGGTGCAACCTTCCCCTACGGACGCGACCCGCGCGACCGCAATCTCCGCATCGCGCCCACCTATCCCTCAAACGAGGACTTAAAGATCGCTTCAGATATACTTTGTCTTTGCATAAAGATCGCTTCGGCAGAAAAATTACTCGGTGAGATTTCTGCCTGAGAGATAAAATCCAACTCATAATCCTACGGAGAATCCGAGCATGGTAGATAATACGAATTTAAACGATGATCTTCCCTTGACGGATAAGGACGTCCCCAAAAAGGACGTAAAACCCGAAATTAATCAAAACGGCGGCGTGCCCGAAGAGGGTGCACCGCCTTCTCCCGTTTATAAAACGGACGTTACTCCCGGCAGCGGATTTAATCCCACCTTCAAGGATTCGTCCGAGATCATGTACATTGCGGGCATTCACGTTGTGCGTGAAGAGCTTCCCGAAGAGATCGAGGAGGAGCAGGCCGAAAGTGAAGTCGAATCGGTAAGCGATGGCGGCGAGACAGTCGAATCGAGTGACGTAATTCAAGAGCTCGTCGAAACTGCCGTTGACGATTCTGCTGTGGAGGAAATGAGCGAGATCGTTGCAAAAGAAGAGGCCGACGGCGCTGAGACAGCCGACGAGGCTGTCGAAGAAGAGACTCCTTATGAAGAATCTGTCGCTCCCGAAGAGATAGAAGAAGCGATTGAAGAAATCGCCGAAGCAGATGTCGGTATCACATCGGACGTTAAAGACGAAGCTAACGAAGCCGAAACAGTAGAAGAAGCGAAAAAGGTCGACGAGTCCGAAGTGGCAGCAGTAGCAGATGAGGCCGAAAAAGGCGAAAAAGCGGAATACCGCTTTGAATACGAGCCCAACGTGCTGCGACGTCCAAAGGATCAGGAATACTCACCCGACAGAGTGGCAAATCCGACCTATATTTCTGTTTTACAGATCGTCAGCGGAGCTTTGCTCGGTATCGCGATGGCTATCGTACCCATCATGTTCTATCTGCTTTCCTTGCTCGACGAGCTTTTGATATGTGCCGCAGTGCTGCTTTTGGCGATCGGCATATTTGCCAACATATACGCTATCGGGCGCCTTATATCGGCACGCATGACGGGCGCATCGGTCCATCTGTTTCATTTTTTATTTTTGCGTTTTGTATTTGACAATAAAAAAGCAAAGCTTTCATTTGCTTTCCCCTCAAAGGTAATGATAGTTGCCACTCCGAAAAAAGAAGACGAGACGTTAGATACCAAAATGATCCGCTTCTTTGGCGGCGGCTTTGCCATCACCGCCATATTTGCGGCCCTGCTCTTGATTTTGGCAATCGTTTTTTCGATAGTTTATATTGGCAAGCTTGTTCTGCTTATACTCTATCCCGCATTTGCCGCAGCTCTCATTGTTTTTGCGCTCAATTTCTTCCCCGCATTCCGTTCTGCCGCTCCGACAGACGGAAATATCATCCGTGCGCTGTTTTCGCGTGCGCCGAGGACAGTATATCTTATACGCCTTTGCATCGCCGAAAGTCAGCTTTACATGGGTATATCCCCGAACGAGCTCGATATTCCCGACTTCAAGTTAAGCTCGGTCAAAATGACGAGCGAGCCCTACGTTGAACACAAGGAAAACGGCGAGGACGGCAGTGCTGTCACAGTGTGCGACGAGGTAATTGTTAACACCGCGCTCTACGATGATAAGACCGACAAAGCCGTCACCAAAAAGCTTTCTCGCGAGGCAGAGCAATATGCGTCCGAAGCGATGGATGCCGCATATATCTGCGAGGAAACGACGGCAAAAAGCGGTGACTTCCTTCCCAAAAAGGAAGATGCCGAAGAGGGCGAAGAGGGTGCCGCGAACGCCGAGGCATATACTCCCCGTGCCTTCGTTGACAAAGACCTATACAAGGCCGAAAGCCTGCGCCCCTATCCGAGATATCTCGAATTTGCTCAAAATCCGTCGCAGTATCTGCTGCTTTGCCTGTTTTACCGCTATCTTGCCGAGCTCGACAAGCAAAGCGGTGAGCAGAACAAATATCTGCTGTCCCTTCAAAAGCACATAAAGAGATTCCCCGCGCAGATACGCGAATATCTCTGCCGCGAGCTGTGCTATGCATATTCGATCGAAAACAATCCACCTGCCGCATACGATTACCGACGTCTGATACGCGCCGATTCATCGCTTTCCTTTATGAGAATTCAGGCATATTATGCGTTGCGCACTCTCGGCAACGTCCATGCCGCCGAAGCGATATGCGTCAAGGCCAAAAAGCGTTTTGAAGAGATGCAAAACGACAAATTCGTTCCTTACATGGGTATGGCAAAAATGGAGATGTCCCTTATCGAAGCTCTCATAAGCACCTTCAAATCACCCGAAGACGACGAATAAACAAGACAAAAAACGGCGATGCCTTACCCTGTTTTTAAGGGAGCGGCTCGCCGTTTTTTTGCGCTTTTTTTGCCAAACAAAATTTATTTTCAACTCTTTTTCATTTTATGCAAAAAAATAACACGAAAAATGTCAAAAATTCACCTTATTTTTTTCTAAAATGCAAAAATAGGTCTTGACCTTGACCGATGATTAGTATATAATATACAATAGAATATATTATAATTAATGTAGGTGTTTTTTGCATCGAGCACCTGACGGTTTGAGAAAGGAAAGATGATCATATGAAGAAAAAGCTTTTGATAGCGCTCGGTATAGTGCTTCTCTTCATACCGACTTATATTGCCATTACATTCTATGCGGTTGCACAGAATGCCCCTGTATCCAAGGGCGTAGTTTACAAAATGGAGATGGCAGATATAGACGGCAATCTCTACACCTTTGATTCGGAAAACAAAAAGACCGATTCGGAAAATCCCGCGGAAAAGGAGCCTATCGATTTCTTTATCGATCTGAACAATCACGCTTCTTCCATCGAGGAGCTTCCCGAGCCTCTGACCGATGCTCCCTGCTACATTGTAACCTATTACAGCTACAATCTCAAAACGACATATAAATATTATTTCACCGCAGACCCCACCGATGCATACTATACCGACAACAAGGGCAATGCGTACCAGATCAAAGTCGACGATGCAAGCGACTTTGTAACATCCAAGTTTGCAGTTCCGCTTTACAAGGATGCCGCCGCTCCGAGCATGACCGTTTCAGGCAACACCGTTCTTCCCAAATCGATGAAATGGAACTACAAACTCTCCAACGGACAGTATTCCGAGGCTGTCGTTTCCCTTTCTGACAGCGACAACATCGAATACAGAGTATCCGGATCGATCAACCTCGCGTTTGATACTCAGCCCGACACCGTAAACGTAAAGGTGCTCCAGGGCGACAGCTTCATCTTCAACGACAGCTACGAATCGCTCTCTTCCCTTTCCTTCACCGAAACCGCACGCCTTACAGTCGTTGTAAACGCAACATGGTTTGAAAACGAAGAGCGCGGAAGCTACGGCGAGGCCGAATATCGCTTCATTGCTGACGTTCGTGCTCCCGCAGAATTCTACCTCGGTGCAACAACGATCGCTCCCGGTGAATTCGTTGTTATCACAGGTAAGAACGTAGCCGATCCTTCGGAAATTGAATTTACGAGTGAACCCTCCATCAACTTCACTCCCACCTTCTTTGCAGAAGGCGAAAACGTCATAGCGCTCGTTCCCCTTGCGCTCGATCTCGACTACTCGCCCTCCTACACCTTCACCCTCACCGTTGACGGCAACACCAGCCAGCTCACTCTCGGATGTGAAGACAAGAAATTCCTCTGGCGCGATTACAACATCTCCGCCGAGATCATCGCCTATACGAGAACAGAGGCCACCATCAACGACTTCAACGAAACTCTCTCCGGCATATTCGCCGATTCGCTTGACAAGCGTTATTGGAAGGACAATCAGGCACTCACACGTCCCTGCGTAAACGACCGTCAGGTCAAGGTCGGTATCGGTATCCACCGTACCCTCACCGCAACAGGTCTCACCTACCGTCACGAGGGCGTTGACTTCATGGTACGCGACAACGACCAGGTCTACTCGGTAGCTCCCGGTAAGGTCGTATACGTCGGCACTCTCTCCCTTTCGGGACGTACCGTAATCGTCGACCACGGCTTCGGTCTTAAGACACTCTATGCTCACTTAAGCTCCAATGCAGTTGCCGAAGGAGACTTCGTCGAGGCAGGATCCATCATCGGCGTAGTCGGCGCAACCGGTTTCACCGCAGGTGTAAACCTCCACTTCGGAACCTATATATTCGACGTTCCGGTAAGCCCCTACGACATGCTCGGTTGGGAAAACAACGGTATTCAGATGCATAAACCATAAAATAGTATCTCATCTATTGACAGTTTGAACCGTTTGTGATAGAATACTGTTTGTGATTTTTTTACGGAGGTTATATCTAATAATGAAAAGATTTATCGCGCTCATGCTTTGTGCGCTCTGCATTTTCGCTTGTGTATCCTGCTCCGATCCGCTTAAGGAAAAGGGCAACAGACTCAACGAAGTCTACGGACTTATGGGCGACGCTTACTATTACGCTAACTACTATGCTCACCTCGCAGGTGCAATCGGAAACGAAGAGACCACCGAGGACGGCAAGAAGATCGAAACCGAGCTTCACGAGCAGTTCGACGAATGGAAGAACTACCTCAAGGACGCCAAAAAGGTTGTCAACAAGTGGCTTGATTTGACCGAGGAAGAGCTTGACGCTTACATCGCTGAATGGGAAGCCGAGCTTGTAAAGATCCAGGAAATTATCGACATGTACAAGCCTGCCGAGGAAACTACCGAGGCAAGCGAAACCGCAGCATAAATAAAAAAATAAAGGGGACTGTGAAAACAGTCCCTTCTTTTTTTGTCTGTCAAAACTTTATTCTTTCAACCGAAAGGCATTTTTTGCTGTCAGTATCAAGGGTAAATATAACTCCGTTTGCCTCGATTTCTCCGTCGGCAAGTTCGAACTTTTGCTGAACACCGTTGACAAGCCTTTCGATGATGCACTCGTTTTTAACGCCGAGAATGGAATCGACCGGTCCGCACATACCGAGATCACAGACAAAGCCGCTGCCTTTTTTGAGCACTTGATTGTCGGCGGTGGGTATATGAGTGTGCGTGCCGAACATCGCGTGGATGCGGCCGTCAAAATAACGTGCGAGCGCATACTTTTCGCTTGTCGCCTCGGCATGGATATCAAGAATAGCGAAATCGTATCTGCCATCTTCACGCTCGAGTATCTGCTCAACCGCAGCAAAAGGGCTGTCGAGCGGCTCGATGTATATGACACCGAGCACGTTGATGACGAGCATTGTATAGCCTTGGCAATTCACCTTTGTGTACCCTTGGCCGGGCATCGTAGGCTGGTAATTCGCAGGGCGGATTATGCGGTCGGTCGAATCGAGATATTCGCGCATATCCTTCTTGTGCCATATATGATTGCCCGAAGTTATAACGTCGGCGCCCGACTGCAAAAGGGTCTTTGCGCTGACAACGTCGAGCCCATTTCCCTGTCCCATGCAGGCATTCTCGCCGTTCAGGACGGTGAAATCTATCGCGTTGTCGTCGCAAAACCGCCCGAGTCGGCGGCGTATATATTCAACCGAGCTCTCGCCCACGACGTCGCCGAGTGCGAGGATCTTTATTTGTGACATTTAATGAACCAACTTCCTATATATTAGCTGTGACAGCAATTATATCACATATCGCACGTTTTGTCAATTTTACGATGCATCAAAAGCCTTTGACAAATCCGTTGACGTCGGCCGAGCAGATGTCTCCGCCCACTACCTTGTTTCGGTATACGAGAATGGTAGCGTAAACGGTGCCGTCGTATTTGGGATAGTTTTTGACCTTATAGGTATAGCGTGTGACGTCGCGGCGGCGGTATTTGGACAGATCAAGCCCTTGACTCTTTTGCAGCTCGTTGTATTCGATCATAACGCTGTCGAACTCAGCAGGCATTTTGATCTGTTCGCATTCGACAGAGTCGGTCTTGACGTCCCAGCCAAACTGCGCGAGAAATGCCGCGCCGTCCTCGGCGCTCTTGATGCCCGAATATACTATTTCATTTTGCTTTTGCGAAAGAGTGGACGATGCCGCCGGCTCAAAGGTGGGGATAAGCGTTATAAGTGTGATAAGGGTGGCGAGTGACAGGGCAAGCACTCCGACAAATTTAAGCGTAGATGCTCTGAGCGAATATACAAACATAGTAGCCTCCATTGGTAGCTGTTTTTACTTTTCACTAAATTGTATGTTCGTCCATCTTTGATTATAACCGCCATGCCCATCAATATAAAAAACGATGCCAAAGCATCGTTTTTTGTTATTTATTAATATCGCTTATTACGTACGGTCGCTTTCCGTCGCTGTCATTAAGCACCGTTTCCATAAGTCGGACGGGAATATCGCCGCACATATCGAACAGCCCCAAAAGATGGGTTACAAAGACGAATTTCGCCTTCATCTTGGTGAAAAGGGAGAGGATATTGTAAATTCCGCAAGCGCCTTCATCATACGACGTGGTCTGGAAGGTCTCGTTGAGCAGAATAAGCGAATATGGTTTCAAATTATCAACCATCTTGGCCATCTCCTTGACCTCGCCCTCAAAGCGTCCTGACGTATCGCCTTCAATAAAATCTTCTTCCGCAGAGGAAAAATGGGTAAACACCGCGCTTCTTACGCTGAAAGATGCGCTTTCGGCGCAAACGGGAAGTCCCGCCTGAGCAAAGAGCTGCGCTGTTCCGAGCGAGCGCAGGAAGGTTGTCTTACCGGTATTGTTGCGTCCGCGGATAAGCACTCCTCCCTCACCCTTTTCAAAGCTGACGTCATTGGGAATGATCTCGCTTCCCTTCTTGCCGCCGGCAGCCAGATAAAAATCGCGAAGAGAGCTTGCCTTTACCGTGTCATGCTCCATATCGAGCAGGTCGGGCACGCAAAGCGGAACGTCATTTTCCGACAAATACTCGCATATTTTGAGCGCGACCTCATAAAACATCAGCTCAGAGGAAAGTCCGTGGAAGGTTTCGTAGACGATATTGGTGATGTAGTTGAGTGTGGAATCGATATGATATAGCGCCTCGGTCAGAACAAATCGCACCCCGTCGATAGCCTCCTTGTCGGCATCGACCTCGCGAAGGGCGGCATCCTTATTCTTCTTTGATGCGAGCGCCTTCCAATCGATAAGCGGCTTTTTGTCCTTTTGATGCTCCCTTATATCGCAAAGCTCGCATTCGACAAGACGCATCGTGCTGTCAAGACGGCAGAGCACGCCGAAATCGTAGTCCTCGGCGGTCTTGTACTGGAAGAGCGAGGCAATATCGGCGATCTCGTTGAGCGAATTGTTCTCGGTCATCTCGTTGCAATAGCTCATCATCGATACAAGCGCATGTGACTTGACGTCGTATTTTGCGATCGTCGAGCCGATGTTTTCATAAAAAGAGATGATGGTACGCGGGAAAATTGACGTGAGCTTGAGCGATGAAAAGGTGTGTTCAAGCAGCGCGCTTGAGTTTGACGAGCTCGCCGAGGGAAAGGACGTCGAGCGGAGCTCCACCCAGTCGCTTTTGATCTTGTCGTAGCGCGAGAATATCACTTTCAGCTCGTCGAGCAGCTCGGGATATTCGATAAAATCGGCAAGAAGATTCTGGCGGTAGACTATATCGTCAACGTCGGTAAGCATTCGTCGCATGACCGACAGAAAATAGTCCGCTTTGCGCGTATCGCGGCAAATGCGCGATACCGATTTATCGATCGACAGATCGTATATTATATCAAAAGGAGGGTTTTGATCCTCGTATGAATATTCGGGAATGTTTTTGTAAAGCAAACTGAATTTCATTTTCTTTTATTCGGGCCAAAGCCCGCTTTCTTAAAATTTAGTTTATATTGCCGAATCGGCGGTCGAGATCTTCCTTTGTAAGCGAATATTTTTGCAAAATATCGCGGGCGTAGGAACTGTAAACACTGTTTTGGCGAGCAACCTTATAGGTTCGGCGGTTGCTGTCGTTGACGTCGATTATTACGTTGAGATATGGAATCTCGCCGTCGGACGTTGAGTGCTGATGAGTGACGTACACGCCGAACTCGCCGCCGCGGTACATCGCTTCGGCAAGAGCGGACGTCTGCTGTATCGCGACCTCCTCGCTTGTGGTCGAATAGGTCTCGTTAAGCAACACGAGCGAAACGTGGTCGGTTGTATCGAGTATTCTCTTGACTCTGATCTGCTCCTCGGCGTTTCGGCCGGCGTTGTCAAATCGCTCGTCGCGCGGGAAGTGGGTAAATACGTTATGCATCGGATATATCTGTGCTCTCTGAGCGGGACAGGGACAGCCGTTCAAAAAGAGTATGGTGCTGATTCCGACGGTTCTTAGGTAGGTCGTCTTACCGCCGCCGTTGGCGCCTGTGAGATAGAAAAAGGGCTCTTTTTCATCGAAATAAACGTCGTTGGGGATTATATTCGTTTCACCCTTTGTCAAAAGGGTGATATCGTATGCGCTTGATATATCGATCTTTTTCGTTTCGGCGATCTTGGGAAAGCAGACCGGGATTCCCTTCGACATTATCCAATCGAGCATATCGCATATCTCGGTGTAAAAGGTGATCGAGGTGCGGTATAAAAGAAGCTCGCGCTCATAAAAGTTTTTGTGTCGGGTATGAAAATCGGCAAGGGCGGAAAAAAGATCGGGATGAAGCTTGGCGGTCGCTTCGATAACCGAGCAATCCATCACGCGCACCTCCATTGTCTGCATACGCGGACGCGCGATCCCGAGGCATTCGGCATCGGCAAGAAGTCTCTCAACGTAGGGCGTGGCGGTATCGAGCGAAACTTTTACATTGTCCCCCGATATTTTATACTGGCTTACCGACATCTCATCGATCATGGGCATCAGCACGTCGAGATCGTTTACAAGCTGTTTGTAATTGGTATTCTCGCATCTTTTTGCAAAATAGTCGCAAAAGCGAGCGTAAAGCCTTGCGGTGAGTGCGCTCTCTGATGCATTGGCAAAAAAGAGCGATATCGCCTTTGCGAGATTTGCGAAAAGAATGTATCTTTCGCTGTCGCATCTGGCGTTTTCATACCTTTCGGAAAGGGTGCTGACGGCGGTAATATTCTCTTTTAACAGCGCCATATGATTTCGCGCTTCACTGCTCTTCATGGCAGAAAACATCTCTTGCCGCGCGATTATATCCTCCCTTTCGCAGGGGGTGTTCATCGCGTGCACCGTTTCGTCGCCGAGAAGCGTTTTGAGCTTCATATCCTCAAAAGCATCGTCAAAAATGCGATGATGCGGTATTTGTCCGAGGAACATTAAATCAGGATATGCCATAACGATCTTTCCTTACAATTTATTCTTTCTTTGTTATCTTGCCTTTCAATTTCGAAAGACCTTCGCTTGTTTTAAAAAACAGCGTATAAAGCGCGTAGTAGATGGGGAAAGCGAGAGCCATCAGCACTATGAGCACCAAAATAGCCTCCCGACTCAAGGGGGACACCGAGAAAAGCGGCTGTCCGAAGAGGACAAGCGTACCGACAAAGCCAACACTCATCGCGCCAAAAAGAGCTCCGCGTATCAGATTGAAGGGCTTTGACACCTGCCAGAGCATCATAAATCCCACCGTTGCCATCAAAATTACGGCGACAGTCGAAAGCTCTGCAGCGGTAAATTCGGTAAAGAATTTCGAAAATAGCGATGCCGTCAAAATAAGCAGGACGTTTGTAAGACCTGCCGGTGCGGCACGGAAAAGGATATTGCTGATAAACCTGCCGCGGACTCTGTTTTTATTCGCTTCAAGTGCCAAAACGAAGGACGGTATGCCGATCGTAAAGGCATTGACCAACGTAAGCTGCGAGGGCTCGAGCGGATATTCGAGCACGGCAAAGATAGTTATCCAGGCCATTATAAATGAGAAAATATTTTTCACCAAAAAGAGAGAGGCCGAGCGTTCGATGTTGTTTATCACGCGCCGTCCTTCTGCGACGACCGAGGGCATCGATGCGAAATTCGAATCAAGCAGGACGATGTGGGACACCTGACTTGCAACGTCGCTTCCCGAGGCCATGGCGATACTGCAATCGGCCTCCTTGAGCGCCAACACGTCGTTTACTCCGTCCCCCGTCATGGCAACGGTATGCCCCTGCTTTTTGAGGCACAAAATAAGCTTCTTTTTCTGCTCGGGGCTGACACGGCCGAAAACGGTATATTCATCGGCAGCATCGTAAAGCTCACCGTCGCTGAGCGTGGACACGTCAACGTATTTATCGGAGCTTTCTATGCCCGCTTTTTTAGCGGCCGAAGCGACGGTTATCGGGTTGTCACCCGATATAACCTTTATCTTGACTCCCTGCTCGGAAAAGTAGGAAAAGGTATCCTTTGCATCCTTTCGAATGGGGTTGGAAAGGGTGATAAGAGCTTTAAGCGTCACGTTTTTCGGTCTTTCGCCGCCTCTGACTTCGCCGTCACTCAAGGCAAGCGCCAGCACTCGCTCACCTGCAAAGGCAAGCTTTTCTATTTGTTCTTTATGCTTTTCATACCGATCAAGCAGCACAAATTCGGGTGCGCCTATCACGTAGCTTTCGCCCGATTCGAAGTTGACTGCGCTGAATTTATACACCGACGAGAAAGGCACCGTGCTTTTTGCCTTTCTTTGGGCGGCAAGCGTAAATCTCTCTTTAAGCGCGATCATGGTATTGTTATCGGCATTCAGAGAGGACACAACGTCGGAAATTATCTGCTCGGTCGTCTCTTTTTCTGCGCCGAGAGGATAAAAATCGTCCACCTTCATCTCGTTTTCGGTGATAGTACCCGTTTTGTCAAGGCACAAAACGTCAACTCGTGCAAGCATCTCGATACAGCCGAGCTCGTGGACGAGCGTTTTCTTTTTGGCAAGGCGTATAACGCTGACCGCCAAAGCGATCGACGTCAACAGATAAAGTCCTTCCGGAATCATACCGATAAGCGCACCTGCCATCTTGACAAGCGATTCGTCCCAGCTCATGTCGAGGCGGTACATCTGATTGAAAAAAAGCGCCGCGCCGATGGGGATTATCACGATTCCGATGACCATAATCAGGCGGGAAAGAGCGAGCATCATGCCCTTCTTTTTGCGCTTTTTCGTCTTTTTTGCATCAAGAGTGAGACGGGCAACGAAGGAATCGTGTCCGACGCAAGTGATCCTTGCGCGGCACTTACCGCTTACGACAAAGCTGCCCGAAAGAAGGCTGTCACCCTCTTTTTTTGCTATCTCGTCGCTCTCGCCGGTAACGAGCGATTCGTTCACGCTCACACTTCCCGATACCACCACGGCATCGGCGCTGATCTGATCGCCGGGACCGAGGACTGCTATATCGTCGATAACGAGATTTTCAACGTTCGTTTCGATCTCCTCACCATTCCTTATCACACGAGCAACAGGCGCGCTCAAAAGCTGCAGCTTGTCAAGCGTGCGCTTGGCATTTAGCTCCTGTACCACGCCGATAAGGATATTCGCAAAAACGACCAGCATGAACATAAGGTCGTTATATGACGATGCGACGATCATCAATATCGCGAGCACAAAAAATATAAGGTTAAAATAGGTGAACACGTTTGAGGCAATGATCTGCCCTACCGTTTTCGAGGGTGATTCGACGGGAATATTGCTATGACCGTTTACTATACGGTCGAGCACCTGCTCGTCGTTAAGCCCGACGCTCGCATCGGCATTGATGCGAACTATGTCGCCTTTTTCAAAGGTTTGTTTTTTCTTCATTTATCCGTTTTCTCCAACGTAGAAGGGGTTTCTGACTATAAGTGCCAGCCCCTTGGAATAGTAAACTATCTCGTAGCCCTTTTCTTCGTAGACCTCTATCTGGGCTTCTTCGTGCTTGCCGTCCTCGTATCTTAAATCGATGGCGATGTACTCGGTGTCATGCTTTGTGCGGCCAAAATCGTAAAGATAACGTCTGTTGGCAAGATGGGGCAAAAAGAAGGACGATGCCTTGACAGACACGCCGTCGGGCACACACTCGATCGCCTCGTCCATTATCGAAATCTGCTCCCTTGTGGCTTCGTATTTTGCAACGTAGTGTCCGCGGTCGCTTATCATCGACGTAAAGCCGAGAATGCAGGCGAGAAGCGAATATGCGGCAACGGTGCGGCGATATGAGCCCTTCATATCGGCAAGATTAAGCGCCGCGGCATAGAAAAGGAAGGCAGTTGATCCGAAAACGTACTGGAAATAGATCGAATGCTGATATACGTAATCGGGCATGATGTTGATAAGCAGGAACGGGAAAAGAAGGGTAAGGCGCGAAACGTCGCGTGTCAAAAAGGGCAAAAATCCGATAGGCAGGAGCATCTGTATCGCGAAAAGCAGCTTTTCAGAATCGAACGATTCGGAAAAGAGCAGCGCAGGGTTACGCAAAAGATTGACGACCACGCTGACAAGTCCGCCGTCATCTGTTATGTAGTTTGAAAACCTTCCCGCCATTATGCCCTGACCGAATTTGGTCATAAGGAAGGCGACAAGCGCAAAATATGCAACCGAAACGACAGAGATTATAATGCCAAATTTATATTTCTTGCGGCTCAAAATGAGGTAAAGCCCCGCAAAAAGCACGTATATAAAGGCATCCTCCTTGACCATAAGGGTAAGGAATGCAAAAACAAACGCGGGGATATATTTTTCCTTTTCGGCAAAATAGAAGAGCCACAAAATGAGCGGAAGCAAAAAGCAGTTTTCGTGTATATCGTAAAAGCATCCGCCGTACACCGCAGGATAAAAGGCATATGCAACAGAGAGCGCGCCCGTAACGAGTGTGGGAAGCTTTAGCTGTCTTGAGATCAACACAAGAGGGATAATTCCGCTTGCAACGATGGCCCCCTGCGCTATCTGCAAGGTAATCGGCGATGGGAAAAGCCAATAGAAGGGCAAAATGAGATAGAATATCGGGGAGGTGTGAACGGCGAAATGCGAAAGCATCATGTCGCGCTCGCAGGTGGTATCGGGCAGAAGCGTTGTCGCCATATTGTGAAACATCTGCACAAATATGCCGAAATCGAAATTGGGAGTGCTGTAGGTGATATAGCGCATCGCCGTCTGAAGAGCAATATAGCCAAAGCAAAACAGTCCTGCCGCCCCGACGACGATATAGACGTATACGGGATTTATATTTCTTGTTTTGAGCCCGAAGCGATCGTTGCCGAAAAGATAGACCGACAAAACAGCAACAACGAGCATTATGCCGATGTAAAAATAGAGATCGGCATACTTATAAACAAGGGTGTAAGCATAGACAAGCACACTGATAAGCAGGAATATATCATCAAAAATATCCGTTTTAACAAAAAGGCGGACAAGGGTGGCAAAGATGAAAAATGCGCCGATGATCAAAAGTGCCGAAACAATGGAAAAATCGCCCGCAAAAGAGGGCATGGTAAAATCCTTTTCGAAAATGACCAGCAGCAAAAAAGCCATCGCACACCACGATGCGATAAACCTCTTTACCGATGCCGAAAAAACTTCCTTGACAAGCTTCATCTTTATTCTCCGAAGGCAAATTTGCCGCCTATAATCCGATTTTTGCGCATTTTTACGCCATTTTAATTATTATACACCAAAGATGAGTTTTTTTCAATAGTATAGCGTTAATTTCAAGTTTAACAATATGATAACATTTAAGGACAAATATTAATATATAATTGACTTATTGATATTAATTAAAAGGATAGTGTGAGATATGTATTTTGAAAGAATTCAGAGATTATCAGCATCCATCTGCAGCAATATACAAAAGGTCATTTTCGGCAAGGACGACAAGATCCGTCTCATCGTTGCCGCGCTGATAAGCGGTGGCCACGTTCTGCTTGACGATATTCCCGGAACGGGCAAAACCAATCTTGCAAAGGCACTTTCGCTGTCTATCGATGCAGAATGCAAGAGAATACAGTTCACGCCCGACCTGCTCCCCTCCGACATCTCGGGTATAAATTTCTACAACCAGAAGACAAACGAGTTCGTTTTCCGACGCGGTCCGCTTTTCACCAACATCGTCATCGCCGACGAGATCAACCGTACCACTCCCCGTACTCAGTCGGCCTTGCTCGAATGTATGGCAGAATATCAGGCGACGATCGACGGTGTCACCTACCCCCTGCCCCGTCCCTTCTTCGTTATCGCAACACAAAACCCGATAGAATCCCAGGGTACTTTCCCGCTGCCCGAGGCACAGCTTGACCGATTCCTCATGAGAATATCGCTCGGATATCCCGAAAAGGATGCCGAAAAGATGATCCTTGACGAATACATCGAGCAAAGCCCTCTCACATCGATCACGTCTGTCGCAACGAAAGAGGAGGTCAGCGCCGCATACTACGACGTCGGCAAGATCACCGTTTCCGATTCGGTAAAGGAATATATAGTTGCAATATCGAACGAGACAAGAAACAGCGAAAAGACCCGCATCGGCGTCAGCCCTCGCGGCACGCTCGCCCTCATGCGAACCGCTCAGGTGTGGGCGGCAATGTCGGGACGCGACTACGTCATTCCCGATGACGTGAAGGCCGTGGCAGTACCCGTGCTGTCCCACCGCATCATTTCCCGCTCGCAAAACACCATCCGTCTGTCAGAATCAAACGAAAACATCATCGAATATATCGTAGAAAAGGTACCCGCGCCCATAGAATAAGATCTCGCACAAAAGCTTGAGAAAGGAGGATCAAATGCTGTTTTTCGCCGTACTTATAACCGCAGTTATCGTTTACATAATACAGAGCAAAATATACGAGCGCCACGCCTTTGATTCCCTTTCGTATGACGTCAAGCTGAGCGCCGAGGAGGTTTTTGAGGGCGAAGATATTTTCATGTACGAGGAGCTTTGCAACGGCAAAAATCTGCCCATTCCCTCTATTCGAATCGATACAGAGCTGCCCGAAGGATTGTATTTTCGCTTCACCGACAAGAGCGGCAGAAAAAATCAAAGGGATTCCCTTTCGCGCGTAAATCAGAGCGCCTTCGTCTTAAAGAGCGCTCAATGTATTCGCCGCAGATGGCGAGTAAACTGCAAAAAGAGAGGCATTTACACTCCCGGCCGCGTGCTTATGGTAACGAACGATCTGTTTGGCTTTAACGCCCTTTCAAAATCGCTCGAGGTTCCAAAGGGACGCAAAAACAGCATAGTCGTGCTTCCCCGTCCCGTCGAGCTTGACGGCGCTTTTAGCTCGTCGCACTATCTTTCGGGTGACGTCAGCGTCCCCCGCTCGCTTATATCCGACCCTCTTTTGATAAGCGGATCACGCGAATATACCCCTCTTGATCCAATGTCGAAGATAAACTGGAACTCGACCGCATCGCACGGTCGTCTGATGGTAAACATCGAGGATTTTACCGAGCAGCACACCTTTAATATAATCCTTAATATGCAGTCCCGCCCGATCGAGCTTCACCGTGACACTCCGAGCTCGCCCGAATACATCGAGAACTGCATCACGGTAGCGGCATCGATAATCGATCGTGTGTCGGCATCGAACATACCGGTGCGGATGTTCATAAACACTCCCCCGAAAATGCTCGGACTCGACGTTGACGGCGATATATCGGTAACCAAGGCTTACCGCGGCAAGGGCGAAACGATCGAGGCACTCCGTCTGCTCGCCGCGCTTGAAATGCAGATATCCTGCCCTGCAGACAAAATGCTCGACACGATATCGAAAAATCCCTACTTTTTTTCAAACGGCGGCAATATTATAATCGTATCAGCCTATATCGACGAGCGAATGATCGTCTTTCACGATATCATGCGCCGCGCGGGAATACGCGTGATGTTCTACGTCACCGAGGCCAATCAAAATGCAATGACAATCCCTTCGAACATTGAGGTATTCTACAATACCTACCTCGAAAGGAGGGCTGCAAATGATTAAAAAAAGAGCCAAAACACCCTTTTTTTTCACCGTCCTTATGATAATCGCATTGAGTGCGCTTATCAGCCCGTGGGTGTTCAATTTTCTCAACGGATCCGTTCCCTATATTCTGCCGCTGTCGATATGCGTTCCGACGCTGCTTATCGTGCTCGGATACGCGCTTCAGGCATTTGCAGGTGCGGTATTTAAAGTGCAGCGAGTAGCCGATGACGGCGCATACGAGCGCAGTGAGGATTTTTATTCCTTTGTAGACTCGCTTTTTGCCACTGTTATAAGCATAGTCATTGCGATAATCACCAAATTTGCCGCAGACAAGTGGCTTGTCTATCTGTCAAAAAACGTCGAAGGACTTTACTACGACAAATTCTCCCTCCTTCCGCTGATTTTTGCCGTTTTCGTGCTCTTTTGCTTGATGACGGGAGTGGTTTTGTGGTTTATTCCGCCGAGCAGAGTTGTATCGGTAAGAAACATTATCCCTCTCATGCTCTCCTTTTTTGCAAACTACGTGGTGACTGCCATATTCTTTTCCGGCAAGACCCAGCTTTTCACCACCCTTGCCTTCG
This sequence comes from Eubacteriales bacterium, assembly GCA_045536155.1. GTDB lineage: Bacteria > Bacillota > Clostridia > Oscillospirales > CAG-272 > JAZQNC01. The sequence continues at coordinate 24,127 of JAZSMZ010000050.1, read as the reverse complement.
TCGTATTCATTATCTGTGCAGTCACTCTCCTAAATCAAAGCAACATTATCTCCATCTTTTCAAAGGCGGAAAACACGCACATTTCTCACACCTCACGTTTTTACAATGCCGCCGTTATCGGCGTGCTCGTGCTTGCATCGCTGATCATTCTGATTGCTGTTTTGTCGGTGGTCGTAGGCTTGTCGGTGATCGCACGAATCGTGCTCTTTTACACGCTGGGCATCGTTTTTGCATCCAAAAACAGCTCAAACGGCAATGAATACGGCTCGGGTTCTTCACCGTCTTCGCAAAACTTTTTTGCCGAGGTGCTCGACGTTTCCGACAGCTCGGGCGGCGCGACAAAGGTATTCTTCCTTTTATTTTTCGTCATGATAATCATGGTCGGCGCGTTTTTCATCATCAGCCGACGCCGCGACGTCTGGGGCGCGATAAAGCGCTTTTTCGAGAGACTGTCGCAGGCAATAGTCGATATTCTCAGCTACATTTTCAAGTATCGTGAAAAGAAGGACGAAAAGCACTTCTTTATACTCGACTACAAGGACGAGGAGATAGGGATCGATGAAAAAGCGGCAAACAAAAACAGCTCGGCAGTTCCGAAAAAGGGCAGTATCTACCGCACGTATCTGTCAAGGCTGTCGGCAATTCCGTCGGACAGCGAGAAGCTCAAATTCTCCTACCGCACTCTCGTTTCTCTTTGGAGAGCGGGCAACTACAAGCTGACCGAATCGGACACCCCTCGCCAGATCATGCAAAAAGTGCACAGCCGCATGCCCGATGCCTCTCTTTCCGATCTCACCGAAATTTTCGAGCTTATCGAATACGGCAACACCGATATCGACCACAGAAGGGCTAAAAAAGCGCTGAGCATAATGGGCAAGATCATTCGCCGATTCGACGATTGACGCCAAACGGCATAAAAAAGCAAATACAGCAAATAATATCTCCGTACATTAACTGTGACGGAGATATTTTTTATGCCTGATTTTTATTTGATACGACGCGCCCTTATCGCTGTCTTCGGGGACACCGACGATATTTATTTTGTATCGGAGCATCTGAAAAGCTCCATTCGAATGCAGCCCAACGTAAAAATTGCAAAGCTTCGAGCACTTGTTAAAAAGATGCTTGAACAGCACGATTACAATTTGGAGCAAAATGACATCATTTCTTTTTTAAAACCTCACTCGCCCTTTTTGTACGGTGAGCTTTTTTGCCTTTGCGATCTTATTACATTGGAGCTTGTCATGCATCTGTACCGCACGCGAAAAAAGAGGGATCAAAAGCTGCTCGACACCGTCTGCCGCTCTCTTCGCAATCTCGACTCGATAGATTTTGAGCTCGTGCTGTTTAACTTATCTGATGCAGAAAAGACCTTTTACGAAAAGTCCCCCGCCGCCTTTGCCCGATCGGACTCTCCCACAAAGGGACTTTACCGCCAAAGCTGTGTGCACTACGCGAGAAAAAAGAATATATCGGAGTGTTCTGCCGCAAAGCTCGTCGCCCAAAAAGACGATATATATCCGCGCCATCCCGTTTTGGCCTTAATGTATTATCCGACGGTCTTTGCGCTCTGTCTTGTTTTCTCGGCCCTTGTTTATGCCGTCAGCCGCGCCATCCTTCCGTCAATTATCGCGCTCTGCCCTTTTTTTGAGCTGTCAAAGCGCCTTTTGGACAGCGTTTTGTCAATGCTTTTGCCCGCAGTCCCCACTGCGCGAATAAAAAAGGAGTGCATCGATCACGATGCTTACACCCTTTGTGTTATAACGACCTTGCTTTCGGGAAAAGAGAGGGACGGCGTGCTTTGCGAAAAGCTCGAGAGGTATTATCTTGCCAACCGCAATGCCGAATATGCCACCTTCGGCATCCTCGGCGATCTTTTTGACAGCGACACCGAAGCAAGCGAAAGCGACAGCGATGCCATAGCTTTCGCGCGCGATAAAATCGATGAGCTGAACAGAAAATACGGCGACCGCTTCGCCCTTTTCATGCGCAAGCGGGTCTTTTCCGAAAGCGAGCAGCGATATATGGGACGCGAGCGAAAACGCGGTGCGGTCTGCGATCTTATCGCCCTTATCGGGGGAGACGAGCGCGATTTTAACACCGTCGTCATGCCAAGCGGCCTTCTTTATAAGACCAAATATCTCATCACCCTTGATGCCGACACCGAGCTTTCGCTAAACTCGCTTTCCTCCCTCGTCGGCGCAATATCGCATCCGGCGCACAAGGTCGCGATGAAAAACGGTGTCGTTACCAAGGGCTGCGCCATAATCCAGCCTCACATGAGTACAAAGCTCGATTCGGCAAACGCCTCTCCTTTCGCCGCCATTACCGGCGGCGATCACGGACGGGACATTTATTCGTCGGCGGCCTTTGATCTTTATCAGGATCTTTTCTCATCGGGCCTTTTCTGCGGCAAGGGCATTATTGACGTTGCCTCCTTTGCCTCCCTTCCCGACCGACTTTTCGACGGCGAAAGCGTGCTCTCCCACGATGCGCTGGAAGGGTGCTATCTCTCCTGCCGCACTGCAAGCGATATAACCTTAAGCGACTCGACTCCCAAAAACGCGATTTCCTTTTACAAGCGCCATCACAGGTGGGTACGCGGCGACGTGCAGGCAGTATTCCACGCAAAAAAGCCGCTCTCACTCTTTTCCCGTTTTAAGCTTTACGACAACGTCCGCCGCGCTCTTCTCGGTCACTACGCCCTGCTTTTGTGCCTTATCTCCCCATTTTACAAGCATCGCGTACTGCTTCTTTTAGCGGCAATAAGCTATATTCTCCTGCCCTTTATCGTCACGCTTTTCAGGGCAAGAACGACAAAGATGATCGCAGAGTCAGCAAAAAGCACGCTTTTTGAGCTGGCCTCTTTAAGCCATATAGCCTCTCTATCATTCGATGCCACCTTTCGCGCTATATACCGCGTGAAAATCTCAAAAAGAAAAATGCTCGAATGGGTTACCGCATCTGACAGCGACAAAATGAAGGCGGGCGGCATTTTGTCATACTGTCGCGCCATGCCCTTTTCGCTCATATTCGGTGCTCTTCTTTTGATCATATCACCCACATTTTTGCATTTTGCCCTCGGGCTTTCGTGGCTCTGCTTTCCCTTCGCGTGCTATTTCCTTTCCAAAGAAAAAAAGAAGCTCGCTCCGTCAAAAAGGGATATCGACACCGTCCGTCGGTACGTCAAGGATATGTGGCGGTATTTTTCCGACAACGTCACCGAAAAGGACAATTTTCTTCCTCCCGACAACGTGCAGATCTCCCCTCACGAGTCGATAGCGCACCGCACCTCACCCACAAATATCGGTCTTTATATGCTGTCCGTGCTGTCCGCGCGCGATTTTTCGCTTATCACGAGTGACGAGCTTTTTTCAAGGCTTAAAAGCACTATGGACACCGTAGATTCTCTCGCCGTCTGCCGCGGACTTCTTTACAACTGGTACGACACCCGCACCCTCGACGTCATCGGCGCCCCCTTTATATCGTCGGTCGACTGCGGCAATTTTGCCGTTTGTCTTTCAGCCATTGCCGAGGGAATAAAGGAATATTCGCACGAATGTGACGATCTGACGAACCTTTCCGAGCGTATTGCCCAATATCTGAAAAAATGCGATTTTGCCTTTCTTTTTAACAAAAAACGCTCACTGTTTTCTATCGGATACGATGCCTCATCCGAGAAGATAATCGAGAGCTGCTATGATATTTTCTGCTCCGAGTCTGCTCTGCTCTACTACTATGCCTCGTCGCGCGATATCCTCCCATACAGCGACGAAACGCGCAAAAAGCTTCGCCGTATCATCGTTTCTGCAGGAAGAGATCGCGGAATTCTTTCCTGGACGGGTACGATGTTCGAGTATTTTATGCCCTCCATCCTTCTTCCCGCAAAAAAAGGCTCGGCCTTTTATTTATCACTCGATTTCTGCTTAAAAAGGCAGAAAAAACGCTCGGTGTGCGGAATGTGGGGACGGTCGGAGAGCGGATACTACGCCTTTGACGGCGACATGAACTACCAATACCGCGCATTCGGCTGCTCCTCACTTGCTCAAAAGCGATACTACTCTCGTGAAAACGTGCTATCTCCCTATTCCTCTTTTCTCACCCTCCCGCACGCTCCGAAATCGTCTCTTTCAAACCTTTCACGAATGGAGAGCTTCGGTATGTACGGCCGCTACGGCTTTTACGAGAGCGCCGATTTTACTCCGTCCCGCGTCGGACACGGCTATGCCTTCATCCGCAGCTTCATGTCACATCATATCGGCATGAGTATCACGTCGGCGGGCAATTACTGCTTTGACAATATCATGATCCGCCGCTTTTTGAAAAATCCTCTCAATCGGTGCGCCGAGCTCATCCTTGACGAGCGTGCCGACTATTACACCAAAGCCCAAAAAGCGTCAAAACGTCCCGCAGTGCAGCGATATGCTCGGATAAAAAGCGACAAAAAGGACAAAAACGTGCCCCTGTCCACCGCCATGCTGTCTAACAACAAAGCGAGAGTGGTCGCGACGTCCAAGGGCAACATCTGTCTTTACGACGGCAAATACTGCCTCTCGCGTGACTGCTTTGAAGACGATGACATCCACTCGCTTCGTCTGTCAATCAAAGCTGACGATGCGATATACGAGATCTCGTCGGGCAATTTTTCGGCAAGCGATACAGCCATCACGCTAAAAATAGACGAGCCCGGATTTCATGCATCTGCCTCGATAACTCTGCACGGCACGCGATCCTGCTTTTGCATAACGCTTGATGCCGCAGGCGATTTTACCGAGATCGCACCGCTGCTCTACTTTGAACCCGTTATGGCGAAAAAGGACGACTACAATGCCCACGTTGCCTTTTCCGATCTGTCGCTTGAAAGCAGCTACGACGAATCGCTTCGCACCGTGATCTACCACCGCCGCCCTCGCGCGATAAACGAGCAGGATCTTTATATGGCGGTCTATATGACGGGCGGACTTTCATCAAGCGATTTTGAATGCCGCCGCGACAGAATTTTCGGTCAGAATTACGCAAAAAGCGACGTTATCTCACTTGCCGGCAACAGCTTTGACGGAGAAAAAAACGGTCCCTGCATTATCCCCGTCTGTGCGGTAACTAAAAACTCGATCAGCAGATCCGGACGGTATCACTGCGAATTTTTAATATCCTTCGGTTACAGCAAAGACAGTGCGCTTAAAACCATACGCGCGCTGTCGGCGCAAAAAAAGCCGAAGCGCACCGACAGATCCTTCGAGCGCTCGCTCGGACCCATCGTGAGCGCTCGCGAAGCTCTGGCATACGGCACAAACGGTTTTGAAAACAGCCCGATGACCGCCGCATCCTCCCTTATTTTAAACGCGATATATTTGCCGAGATCCAACCGTCGTGCAATTACACCCCCTCGTGACTACCTTTGGGCGTTTGGCATCTCGGGAGATTTTGACATCATCGCGCTCTGCTTAAATGACGATTGCTTTGACTCTTCCCGACTCAAAAGCAGTACCGAGCGCCTGCTCGCTTCATTCATCACCGCACACCGATACCTCACGATCGCGGGCATCCGCTTCGATCTTGTCATATCGGCCTTTGACGCCGACAAATACGGCGCGCCCAACGCCGATGCGATAAATCACCTTATATCCTCACTCGGCTGCGGCGACTTTTTCAAAAAACGGGGCGGCATACACACGTGTGATGCCGAATATGAAAAGCTGAAGATATACTCGAAGCTATCGGCCACAGTCGATTCAAAAACCGTCTTTGCCGCTATCGCCGAAGAGCAAAAAAAGATGGACGATGGGGAGAAGATCGTCGACGTCTGCGAGATAAGCCGCGCGATCATAAATCCGTCGGGCGCGAAGATATCCGACTCGTTTTCCTTCGATAACGGCGATATATGCATCAGTAAAGGTCCTCAGAAGATGCCCTGGTGTAATATATATGCGTCACGACAGTTCGGCTGTCTTGTAAGTCAGAACTCGCTAGGATATACCTGGTTCAAAAACTCGCGCGAGGGTCGGCTGACGCCCTGGTCAAACGACATCCTGCTCGGCTTTTCGGGCGAGAGGATCATTGCATCGGTCGCGGGAAAGCAGTACGACCTCTGCGCGATATCGAACAGCGTCGTCTACCGTGCGGGATACGCCGAATGGAGGGGCGTTTGCGACGGTATCAATTATACCGTAAAGTGCGGAATTGAAAAAAAACTGCCGCTGAAAATGATCGTCTGCCGTTCGGACGAGAAAATGTCGCTTTGCTTTGAGCTGACTGCAGACAAAAACGCGAAGATCATGCCCGTTATCAAGGAGATCGAATCGGGCGCTTATCTGCTCTTTGCCAATGCAAGCGAGCGGCTTTACGAGCACATTCTGAAAAAATTCAAAAGCACTAACGACATCGAAAAGGCGCTCGACGAATGCTCAAAGTCAAATGAAAAGGAGCTTAGTAGCGGTATTGAGCTGTCCGACGTGCCCGAATACCTTTCGGTAATGTTCAACCACCGTCTTTTGCCGCAGACACTTTTTTCGAGAATGTACGGCCGCACCGCCTTTTATCAGTCGGGCGGAGCGTACGGATTCCGCGATCAGCTTCAGGACTGCCTTTCGGTAATGTACTGCCAACCGAACACCTCAAGAACGCACATCATTCGCGCATGTTTTCACCAGTATGAGGAGGGCGACGTTATGCACTGGTGGCATTGGAACACCGACTGCGTCGGCATTCGCACCAAGTGCTCGGACGATCACGTCTGGCTGCCCTACGTCACGGCGGAGTATCTGCGCCTGACGGGCGACGATTCTTTGCTGAACGTGCAGGTGAGATATCTTTCATCGCCTCCTCTTGACGACAACGAAAGCGAACGATATGAAAAGCCCACGCGCTCCGATTTGAAACAAGACGTCTATTCGCACTGTGTGCGCGCCCTTCGATGCGCGCTGTCGCGCATTGGAAATCACGGTCTTCCCCTGATGGGCAAGTGCGACTGGAACGACGGAATGAGCCGAGTGGGTGAAAACGGAGGAGAGAGTGTCTGGCTGGCCTTTTTCATTCGTCTGACGATTAAAAAGTTTATCCCGATATGCGAAATGAGAGGAGATATCGCGCTCATTGACTACCTTGCCGAATGCGAAAGATCGCTCCAAAAGGCCATCCAAAAGCATGCCTGGGACGGCGAGCATTATATGCGAGCCTTTTTCGGCGACGGCTATCCGCTCGGATCGAAAAACAATTTCGAGTGCAAAATCGACGCGCTTCCGCAGGCCTTCGCGGCCATTGTAGACGGCAAAAACGAGCGTAGTGTGTCGGCGCTTGAAAGCGGCTATGAAAAGCTTTACGACCACTACGCCGAGATATACAAGCTGTTTGTGCCTCCCTTTGACCGATCCGAGCGTGACGTCGGATATATCAAGGGCTACTGCCCGGGACTGCGCGAGAACGGAGGCCAGTACACCCATGCGGCCATCTGGGCGGCGTGGGGATTGCTGAATATACGCGAAAACGAGCGCGGATACGGCATTTTGCGCGCTATGAATCCGATATACCGCTCAAGGAGCCCTCGGCACAGCGAAAGCTATCTTGTCGAGCCCTATTATCTGGCCGCCGACATTTACAGCGCTCAAAGTCATCTCGGTCGGGGCGGATGGACGATTTACACCGGTGCGGCGGCATGGTATTACAAGGTCGTGCTTGAAGATCTTATCGGATACAAGGAGGACAAGGACGGCTTTTACCTCCTCCCCTCTCTTTGCAATTCTTTCGATCAATTTACTCTCAAAATCGACCGTCACGGCACTCTTTACACCGTAAAATGCCGCTCGGGAGAAAAAAACTCCTTCAAACTCGACGGAAAAATTGTAAACAATCGCTTTATTTTCGATAAAAGAAGCCATTTTCTCGAAATAACGGTTGAAAAAAACAGCTGAATAGTGTAAAATGATAAGGGCGCACATCTTTATGATCCATTCTTTTAATTTGCGCCCTATCACTTTTTTTTGAAAGGTCAAGAAGCAATGAAATTACAAAAGCGTCCGATATGCGAAGGCGTAAATTTAAGCATCATAGAAACCGACAAATTCAAAACGAACTATATTGCAATCAATTTTATTACTCCTCTTGCCGAAAATACGGCATCGCTCTCTACTCTGCTTCCCGCAGTTTTAAAGCGCGGATGCGTAAAATATCCCGACATCGCCTCTCTTCAGCGCCGTTACGATATGCTCTATTCCACCAACGTCTGGGCGGGCAGCTCGAAGCTGGGCGAAGCGCAGATCGTAAAGATAGGTGCCAATATGCTTGATAACCGCTACGTCACCGACGGTACCGACATTCTCGGCGGTACGATCGAGCTTATCGGCGATATCCTTTTTAGTCCCCTTCTTGAAAACGGGGCTTTCCGTTTAGACTACGTAAATCAGGAAAAAGCAAATCAGATCGATGCGGTAAAATCGATAATCAACAACAAGGGCGCTTACGCCAACGTGCGATGCATCGAGGAGATGTGCCGCGGCGAGCTTTACTCGGTCGCAAGTGCATCGGTCGAAAACACCGAGGCAATCACCCCCGAGTCCCTTTACAGCCACTATCTTACTCTTATCAAAACCGCGCCCGTTGAGATATACTTTGTGGGAAATTGCGATTTCGATGCACTTGAAAGAAAGCTTGCCGAGATATTCACCCCCTATGCCCACACTCCTGCACCCATCCCGAAAACAAACGTCATAAGACGTGCCGATAGCGTGCGCGAGTTTATCGAAGAGCAGCCTGTCGCGCAGGGCAAGCTGTCCATCGGATTCAGAACGGGAAAAGTCCTCGACGACGGCGATTATCACATATTTGCCACCTTCTGCGAGCTGTTCGGCGGCTCACCTGCGGCAAAGCTCTTTATGAACGTACGCGAAAAGCTCTCCCTTTGCTACTACTGCCAGGCGATCCCCCATGCTCAGAAGGGCATCATGGTGGTTGCCTCGGGCATCGAGGTTGCAAAAAAAGACCTCGCTCAAAGCGAGATCCTTGCGCAGCTTGACGACATCTGTCAGGGAAAGATCACCGACGAGGAGTTCAGCGCCGCCAAAAAGTCGCTTATCAACGGTTACAAGAGCATTGGGGACAACGCCGACACCATTGCAACGTGGTACATGAACCGCGCCTATGCCTCCCTTGACACCTCTCCCGAAGAGACTGCCGAGAAGGTAATGGCGGTAACGGTCGACGACGTTATCGAATGTGCAAAGAACATCACTCTCGACACCGTATACTTTATGAAGGGTACCCTTCTTGACAAAAACGAAAGCGAGGAGGGCTGATACTATGAAAAACAACGTAAAAGTTAAAGAAAGCGCTCTTGTGGGCGAAAAATACTACTATATAAAGCATGAAAGCGGACTCGACGTCTACGTTTTCCCGAAAGCTCTTTCCACGTCGTACGCTCTTTTCGGCACGCGCTACGGCTCGCTCGACAACAAGTTCAAATCGCGCTCCGACAGCGATTTTACCGTTGTTCCCGACGGAATTGCCCACTTTTTGGAGCACAAGATGTTTGAAAACGAGAACGGCGAGGACACCTTTTTGCGCTATGCGCGCACCGGCGCATCTGCCCACGCCTACACCTCGTTCAACATGACAAACTACCTCTTTTCCACCACCGACAATTTTTACGAATCGCTCGAGATACTGCTCGATTTCGTAACTCACCCCTATTTCACCGAAGAGACCGTCCAAAAGGAGCAGGGCATCATCGGTCAGGAGATACGCATGGGTGAGGACAATCCCGGCAACCGCCTGCTTTTCGATATGCTCAAATGCCTTTACGAAAAGCACAACGTACGCCTTGACATCGCCGGAACGGTTGAATCGATCTCCGAGATCACGGCTGAGCTTTTATACAAGTGCTACAACATTTTCTACAACCTCAACAATATGTCGCTTTGCGTGTGCGGCGACGTTGACGTTGAAAAGACGCTTGAGGTGTGCGACAGGATCCTCAAAAAATCACCCGAGTACGACACAATAAGCGAATACGCCGAGGAAAAGCCCTCGGTATACAAAGCCTACTCGACCCGCAAAATGCAGGTCGCAAAGCCCCTTTTCGACATCGGCGTAAAGATCACCGACATCTCCGACGATCCGCGCGAGCGAATGAAGATGCGCGGATGTCTTGAGATCCTCAACGATATGCTCTTTGACCGCGCAAGCGAGCTTTACAACTCGCTTTACACCGACGGAATTATATCGAAGGCCTTCGGATATTGGGGCGAGCACACCAAAAAATTCTCGCTTATATCGATATCGGGTGAGTCGGGAGATCCCGACGAGGTATACCGCCGCTTTAAAGAGCAGATTGAAAAGCTGCACAAAAACGGACTTGACAGAAACGATTTCGAGCGTTGCTTCAGAGTGGCATACGCCAACTACGTCAAGGGCTTTGACAGCACCGATTCGATCGCGAACGGATTTTTGGACTTCATCTTCGACGACGGCGACATTTTAGAATACGGCGAGGTGCTTAATTCGATAACGTTTGAGGACGTTGAAGATGCATTCAAGCGAATCTTCCTCGAAGACCGCTTTGCACTCTCCACCGTTTATCCCATCGACTGACAGAGAAAGGATTTAACGATATGGGAAATCCCGATTATAATATTCTCTCTTTCCCCGGCCTTGGCATAGGCGAATTTCAGATCTCGCCCGTTGCCTTCACTGTCTTCGGACGTGACATCGCATGGTACGGCATAATCATCACTCTCGGCATGATCCTCGCTTTCCTTTACGCGTCATCACGCGCAAAGTTTGAAAAGATCTCGTCGGACGACCTGCTCGATTACGCCATTTTCATCATCGTCTGCGGCGTTATCGGCGCGAGAGCGTACTACGTTCTGATGAAGATCGAAAATTATAACACATTCTACGATGCCATCGCTATCTGGAACGGCGGACTTGCCATCTACGGCGGCGTTATCGGCGGAGTCCTCGCCATCATCGGCGTGTCGCTCGTGAAAAAATTCAATATCGCAAAGATGCTCGACATCGTAGCACCCTCCTGCATGATCGGCCAGATCCTCGGCCGTTGGGGCAATTTTATGAACGCCGAGGCATTTGGATCAGAAACCACCCTGCCCTGGCGCATGGGCATTCATCAGATCGGCTATAAGACGTATCTTACCCCCATCTACGTACATCCCACCTTCCTTTACGAGTCGCTTTGGAATCTCGTAGGCTTCGTTATAATCCATAGCCTTTACAAGAAAAAGAAATTCGACGGTCAGGTCTGCCTTATGTACGTCGTATGGTACGGATTCGGCCGTATGTTCATCGAAGGACTTCGCACCGACAGCCTTATGGTGGGCAGTATCCGTATATCCCAGCTTCTCGCATTCGTAAGCTGTATCATTGGAATCGTGCTTTTGGTCGTTTTCGGCACACTTGCGAAAAAGGGCAAAAAGGCAGAAGAAGCAGTTGAAAACAATACCGAAGAATAATTTTATCTATAAGAGGACAATACAATGGCAATTTTGATTGACGGCAAGGCGATATCGGCATCGGTACGCGAGGAGATGAAGGCAGAAGTTGCGGCGATGGAAACAAAGCCGGGCTTGGCAGTTATCATTGTGGGCAACGATCCCGCCTCCAAAACATATGTAAAAAACAAAAAGAAGGGCTGCGAGCAGGTCGGTTTTTATTCCGAGGTCCATGAGCTGCCCGAAAGCACCACTCAACAAGAGCTTATTGACCTTGTAAATAAGCTCAACGGCGACGAGAAGATCCACGGAATCCTCGTCCAGCTTCCCCTCCCCCGTCATCTCGACGACAAGGCGGTTATCGCCGCGATAGATCCGAGAAAGGATGTTGATGCATTTGCCGAGGTAAACGTAGGCAAGATAATGATAGGAAATCATTCCTTTTTGCCCTGCACTCCCGCAGGAATCATGGTGCTGCTCGAAAGAAGCGGCATCGACATTTCGGGCAAGGAATGCGTGGTTGTCGGACGTTCCAACATCGTTGGCAAGCCGATGGCTATGCTGCTGCTCGGCGCTAACGGAACTGTTACCGTTTGTCATTCAAAAACCCGCGATCTCGCCGAGGTCACCCGCCGCGCCGATATACTCGTCGTTGCCATCGGCAAGGCAGATTTCATCACGGGCGATATGGTTAAAGAGGGTGCAGTTGTAATTGACGTCGGCATGAACCGCAACGCCGAAGGCAAGCTGACGGGCGACGTTGATTTTAAGTCGGTCGAGCCTAAGGCATCGTATATAACACCCGTTCCCGGCGGCGTAGGACCTATGACAATTACCATGCTGTTGCGCAACACCATCACCGCAAAATTGGCCTCAGACGCCGAAAAATAATTGATGATAAGGGCAGACAGTGCAACTAAAAGCACCGCCTGCCCTGTTTTTCTGCGCAGATAATTTTGAATAAAATCCCTTGACAAAAGAGAGGGTTAATGGTATAATACCAATGTTAATCATATCGAGATGTGGCTCAGTTTGGTAGAGCGCTACGTTCGGGACGTAGAAGCCGCAGGTTCGAATCCTGTCATCTCGACCAAAACGAAAACGGACACCGAAAGGTGTCCGTTTTTGTTTTGCTTTTGGAACGATGTGTTCCGCTTGCACGGAACGTGATGCGCACTTCGTGCGTGATGTTTCCTTCGGAAATGATGTGCGCTTCGCGCGTGAGTAAGGAACACATCACATCACTTTGCACCGCAGGTGCAATACATCACTGTGCGTTGGCACTACATCATTGCGACGAAGTTGCAACATCACTCTTTACAAACAGCCCAAAGTGTGATATAATAAAACCAAAAAGGCGGTGGATATATGAAAATATCTAAAAGACATATAATTCTCGGCATTATATGCTTAATATCGGCAATTTTGCGATGCATATCTAGTATTTCCATCATTATTCCGTATTTGGCTTTTTGCCTTTGTTCGTTTGTTATCGGCATGAAGGGCAAAAAAGCTTTCGGAATTATTATTGTTTTGTTGCTTGGTCTTGTTGGATTGCCTGTCTTTGAATTTGTTTATGCAACGTTTACGACCTCGTTTATGGCAACACTGCTTACGAGCATTCTGACTTCGCTTGTACAGACCTGTGTTTATTTCGGTTTGTTTATACTTGCTAATTCATGGATAAGCAAAGAAAAAATTTCTTTCTCATTGATTACGGGCATACCGACGGTTTCTTCCATCGTAATATATTCCGTACTGGAAGGATTACAGTCATTTGCATTTTTCAATGCTATGAATCAAGTTGCCCAGCAAGGCACTTTGGTTGATTTGCTGAATGTGATAGGTGGCGGCAATCTTTTGGTTAATGTCCTTTCTGGAATAGCGTTTTACATGGCACTTTGGTGTACATCTATAAGATTTGTTAAAGAAAAATAAGTGGCATCTTTTTTGTCAACACATCTCAAAACGAAAACGGACACCGAAGGTGTCTGTTTTTGTTTTGACTTGAAAATGGAAGGATTCGAAGGGGAGCCAGTAACCTTCCCTTCATTTATTACACATTATTTTTCTCAGTTTTATTGTAATTTCCTCACGGATATGATATAATACAGTCATACATCAAATAAAAATCCAATCCTTGTTTTAACAATAAATCAACACATCAACGGAGGGTATCATGTCAGATAAAAAGTATTCCCACGTAATCGTTGTCGGTATCGACGGTGCGGGTTCATTTATAAAAAATGCCGTTACTCCTCATTTCGACCGTATTTTTGCAGAAAGCGCCGTCACATATAAGGCGCTGTCGTCAAATCCTACGATCAGCGCGGAATGCTGGGGATCAATGCTTTTGGGTGTGGGCCCCGAGGTTCATAAGCTGAACAACGGCCTTATTATGCAGCAGCAATATCCTCTCGATTCCCCCTTCCCCTCTCTTTTCCGCCGTATCCGCGAGGCAATACCCGAGGCACGTCTGGGATCGTACTGCGACTGGAATCCCATCACCTTCGGTATCGTTGAAAGCAACGCGGGAGTGGATCAGGACACCGACAGAGATACCGCCCTCACTCCCAGAATATGCAATTACATAAAGGAAGCAAAGCCCACCTTCCTTTTCGTTCAGATGGACAGCGTTGACGGCGCGGGTCACACCTTTGACTACGGAACTACTGAGCATCTCAACAGAATTAACGTACTTGACAACTATCTTCATGACATTCACGAAGCCGCAAAGGAAGCGGGCATACTTGACGATACCCTCTTTATCGCCATATCCGACCACGGCGGAATCAACCGCGCACACGGCGGCTGGACCGATGCCGAAAAATACGTCACCTTCGCCGCGAAGGGCAAGGGAATAAGCAAGAGCGAAATCGAAGAGATGAACATCCGCGATCTTGCCGCAATCGTTTTGTATGCGCTCGGAATCGACCTTCCCGCGATCGACGAGCAGGGCTGGACATCGCAGATCCCTGCCAAGATATTCAACGATCCCACGATCGCCGAATACCGCGATCTTTCCCATCTGACGGGCGCCGAGCCGAGAATATCGAAGGCTCCTCACACATCCGAGCCTGTATGACAAATTCCGAATATTTGGAGGTTGAGTTATGAATTACGACGTACTTATAATAGGAGCGGGACCAGGCGGCATTTTCTCCGCTTACGAGCTTTCAAAGCTTGCTCCCCAGCTCAAAATAGCTGTTTTTGAATCGGGCAACGCCTTAAACAAGCGCAAATGCCCCATCGACGGCAAAAAGATAAAATCGTGCATCGAGTGCAAGACCTGCTCCATCATGAGTGGCTTTGGCGGTGCCGGTGCTTTCTCCGACGGCAAATACAACATTACAAACGACTTTGGCGGCACGCTTTACCAATACATCGGCAAGCAGCAGGCCATCGATCTTATGAAATACGTTGACGACATCAACATGCTTCACGGCGGAGAGGGCACAAAGCTTTATTCGACCGCGGGCAGTAAGTTTAAAAAGATCTGCATGCAAAACGATCTTCACCTGCTCGATGCCTCGGTCCGCCATCTCGGCACCGATATAAACTACGTCGTGCTCGAAAATATCTACGAGCATCTTCGCGACAAGGTGGATTTTTTCTTCAATTCTCCCGTTGACAAGATCAGCTACGAGGACGGAAAATACAAAATTTTCTCGCTTGAAAAGGAATACACCGCCGACAAGTGCATCATTTCGGTCGGACGAAGCGGCAGTAAGTGGATGGAGTCGGTTTGCTCCGATCTCGATATCCCCACCGAATCGAGCCGTGTGGACATCGGCGTTCGCGTTGAGCTGCCGAGCGAGGTATTCTCCCATCTGACCGACGAGCTTTATGAAAGCAAGATCGTTTACCGTACTCCCCAATACGGCGACAAGGTCCGCACCTTCTGCATGAATCCCAAGGGTGCGGTGGTAAACGAAAACACCAACGGCATTATACCCGTTAACGGACACAGCTATGAGGATCCTTCAAAGCAGACGAACAACACCAACTTTGCACTTCTCGTGGCAAAGCATTTTTCCGAGCCCTTCAAGCACTCCAACAGCTACGACGAATCGATCGCGCGGCTGTGCAACATGCTGGGCGGCGGTGTTATCGTCCAGCGATTCGGCGACCTTATACGCGGTCAGCGCTCAACCGTAAAGAGAATTGAGGAATCGTTCGTAGTACCCACCCTCAATGCAACTCCGGGTGACCTCAGCCTTGTTCTGCCCAAGCGCATTCTCGACGGTATTATCGAAATGATCTACGCCCTTGACAAGATCGCTCCCGGTACCGCAAATGACGACACTCTCCTTTACGGCGTCGAGGTCAAGTTCTACAATATGGAAGTCAAGGTCAACGAAAATCTTGAAACAAAATACGACGGTCTTTACATCATCGGCGACGGAAGCGGAATCACCCATTCGCTCTCCCATGCGTCGGCAAGCGGCGTTTACGTTGCAAGGCAGATCTCGGACAAGTGCCGTTAAGGAACGGCAAAAATATGCGAGAGCTTATATTTATAGCCGACCGTATGCACGGCCATAATCTTTGGCATTACATTACCTTTACCGATAAAATAGGCAACCAATGCTTTATGTTAGAGGGCAATTATTATTCGCACGATGATTTTGCGAAATACATTCAAACCCAAAAACCCAAGCGTGCTGTCTTGGCCTTTGATGCCCAAGACGAGTTTGAATATATCATCTATCTTATCTCCGATTTTATCGAATGGATTTCTATTTCCCCAAAGACAAAGCATAACCGGCAATTTGATTTTAGACCATTCGAAAAGTGTTCTATGCTTGAATTCATCGAATTCACCTGGAACACGAAGCAGGATTCGCTCTGGGACGTAAAGAAAAACACCCATTTGAAAAGCTTTATAATGACCGACTATTATAAGGTGTCCGATTTTTCTTCTTTTCGCGGCAGCTCGATAAGCTTGCTTCGTTTGTTTGGCTGTAACAGCTTATCTTCATTTACGTCTAAAATGCATATTGATGACTTCGGCTTTGTCGCTGATATGCCCTGTTTGAAGGAGTTACGCATAGATATTGTCAAAGACAAGCCGAGCGAATATTATCTTAATATACTTTCAAAATGCACTAATCTTGAAATATTATGTATCCCCGACAGTTTCTTTACCTTTCAGCAATTCGCATACCTCAAATCGAAACTGCCTCAAGTTAAAGAAGGACTTGATTGTGTGGAAAATTACAGTGACGATTGCTATTCAATTATTGGGAGACGAACACCGAAGAGTCTTGACGATATCGCAAAGGCAGAAAAATATCAAAAGCGTTATGATACCTTGGTGGAAAAATATAAAAATCGTACTGAGCCTCCGAGCGACGAGGAAAAAGATATTTGAAGCGATGCCGCTTGTGCAAAAATTTCAAAAAACTATTGACTTTACCGTTGTAAAGTGATATAATAAATCCAAACAAATGCAGAGATCAGAAAGCAGTAAATTTGGAAAGAACCTTGAGAGAGTTGCCGGTCGGTGCGAGGCAATGGGGACGTCCTTATTGAATTCATTCTGTTAGCAGTGCGCTGAATCGGAGAGATCCGTAGTAGGATGCAACGGGAGTTCCCGTTACAGAACAAGGGTATGTTCGTACCCGACAAGGCCGCTACCGTGAGATGGCGGCGAACTGAGGTGGTACCACGGAAATGTGATTTTCGTCCTCTGTATTCAAAGGGATCTTCCCTTTCGGAATGCAGAGGACGTTTTGTTTTCTCCTCTCACTCCGAGCAAAAAACGAGTTTCAGGCTCAAAAAGAAAGGATGAATCAAAAATGGCACAAAACTACTATCAAAAAGAAATTGAAACGATGTCTGCCGAAGAGATGCGAAAGCTTCAGTCTGAAAAGCTTGTAAAGCAGGTAAAGCACGTCTACGAAAACGTGCCCTACTACCGAGATCTGATGGACAAAAAGGGTGTTACTCCCGATGATATTAAGGGCATCGAGGATCTTTCAAAGCTCCCTTTCCTTACAAAGGCAGACCTTCGCGATGCTTATCCCTACGGTCTTCTTGCAAAGCCGCTCGACGAATGTGTGCGCATTCAGTCGACGTCTGGCACAACGGGCAGACGCGTTGTTGCATTCTACACTCAGCATGATATCGATCTTTGGGAAGACTGCTGTGCCCGCGCCATCGTGGCCGCAGGAGGCACAAAGAAAGATGTGTGCCAGGTTGCATACGGCTACGGTCTTTTCACCGGCGGTCCCGGTCTTAACGGCGGTTCGCACAAGGTCGGCTGTCTCACTCTTCCCATGTCGTCGGGCAACACCGAGCGCCAGATCCAGTTCATGAACGACCTCGGCGCAACCATTCTCTGCTGCACACCCTCCTATGCCGCATACATAGGCGAAAGCTTAAAGGAAATTGGATACAAGCCCGAGGATATTCCGCTCAAAGCAGGTATTTTCGGTGCCGAGCCCTGGACAGAAGAAATGCGCCACGGAATCGAAGAAATTCTCGGAATCAAGGCATACGATATTTACGGTCTTACCGAAACAAGCGGCCCCGGCGTTGCATTCGAATGCTGCGAGCAGACGGGTATGCACGTTAACGAGGACCACTTCTATGCAGAAATCATTGACCCCGAAACGGGCGAAGTGCTCCCCGAAGGCGAAAAGGGCGAGCTGGTGTTCACCTCCCTTGATAAAGAAGCCTTCCCCCTCCTTCGTTACCGCACTCGCGATATATGCGTTCTTTCACGCAAAAAGTGCTCCTGCGGACGTACACTGGTTAAAATGGCAAAGCCGATGGGAAGAACCGACGATATGCTTATCATTCGCGGCGTAAACGTCTTCCCGAGCCAGATAGAAACCGTTCTTCTCAGCGAGGGCTATCAGCCCAACTATCAGATCGTAGTTGACCGCGTAAAGAACAACGACACCTTTGATGTAAACGTCGAAATGACTCCCGAAATGTTTACCGACAAGATCAGCGACATCATGGCAATGGAAAAATCGCTTGCAAACGCAATGAAGACCATGCTCGGCATTAACCCTGCAGTACATCTTGTTGCACCCAAGACTATCGCTCGAAGCGAGGGTAAAGCGGTCCGCGTTATTGATAAACGCAAACTTATTTAAAGGAGGAAGAAAAAATGGCTATTAAACAGTTGACAGTATTCGTACAAAACCAAAAAGGCGCACTGGTTTCGGTAACCGATATTCTGGCGAAAAACGATATCAACATCAGAGCCCTCTCTATCGCCGAAACGGAAGATTTCGGCATCCTCCGTCTGATCGTCAACGATGAACAGGCAGCGGAAAAGGTGCTTATGGAGCAGGGATATCTTATCAAGACTGTTGACGTTGTCGGCGTAAAGATCGGCGATGCGCCCGGCAAGCTCACATCGGCACTCGATGTTCTCGATCAGGCAAATATAAATATTGAATATCTGTACGCATTTATGGCACGCACCGAAAAGCACGCATACGTTGTATTGAGAGTTGAAGATAACTTTGAAGCCGAAAATGTGCTTGAAAACGCGAATTTCCACATCATAACTCAGGCAGATATTAACAAGCTGTAATAAAAAATGACCTCGCTTAGGCTTCTTATCGTAAGGATGTTTAACACAACATTTGTAGGGGTCGACGTCCTCGGCGACCCGCAACAAACAAATTTCGGCAGAGAACTTGTTTTCTCTGCCGATTTATGATATAATGGGGTTACATCGTAGGGCGGGGCTTGCTCCCGCCGCAATTTAGACAACGGCGGCACCAAGGCACCGCCCTACAAGGGGTATGGGCTATGCCCAAAGCGTTTGTAATACAAATGCGAAACTGGCGATAAAATAGAGGAAAATATGTACGGACTTGTAAAAGTTTATGATCACAATATAATTGCAATCAACCAAAGCAATTCAAGTATTATTGTCCGAGATGGAAAAGACTTTCATACCATAGACCTTAATATTTGTGCTGACAACTTTAAAAATGAATACGGTGATTCTAATGGAATGTGTGTTGGCGATAGAAATGCTGAAGGTAAATACTTTTGCTTGAATACAAACGGTATCAAAACCATGATTTATTTTAAGAGACTTTATATTTGTAATCTGTCTGGCAAAAAGATTCTTTTTGGAAACAGAATACAGCGATTTCATCAATTGCAAAAAGCAATTACACAATTAGGCTATAGAACATATGACTTGACATAAAAAGCCCCCAACAGGTTTTGAAAAATCTGTTGGGGTTAATTATTTGTTTTCTGCGAATCAAGTTTAATTAAACTTCCTTATAAGAACCACCCTTTAAGCGAGGTCGTTTTTCTACGCTTTTTTCTTTTGAATTATCTTTTTTATCAACACTATCGCGTAATGCACCGCGAGTCCGACCGCGATTGCCACAACAAGGTCGAATACTACGGTGAGCACAAATGTCAGCACGAGCACGAGCGTTTCGTATATCGGCGCTTTTTTGCAGATCGCTGCAAAGTGGCGCCATTCGCTCATGTTATATGCAACCATGAAAAGCACCGCCGCGATTACGGGCATCGGAATGAATGCGGCATAGGGCATGAGCACCACAAGCACCAAAAGGAGCACTGCGGCATGGATCATTCCCGAAATGGGCGACTGACCGCCGTTTTTGACGTTGGCCGCAGTTCTTGCTATCGCACCGGTTGCGGGGATACCGCCGAAAAGTGCGGAGCAGATATTACCCGTTCCCTGCGCGATAAGCTCGGTGTTTGAGTTATGCGTATCATCGATCATCTTGTCAGATACTACGCAGGAGAGCAGCGACTCGATGGCGGCAAGGATCGCTATGGTAAATGCATTCGGGATAAGCGCGACTATATCAACGTCGCCGAATTTCGGCAAGGTGAACGGCGGGAGCGATGCGCTTATGGTGTAAAGATCGCCGATGGTATTGACGCGCAGATTTGCAAAGGCGACCACCAATGTCATAATCAGCACCGCAACGAGCGAGCCGGGAATCTTTTTGCTTACAAAGGGCCAGACAATGAGTATGGCGAGCGCGACGAGTCCGACGCCGAGCGCCCAGGGGTTAAAAGTATCTATTGAGTGTGCTATCGCCTCGATCTTTTCAACTGCCTCAACGGCGTTAGTGCCTTCGGCAAAGGTGAGACCGAGAAAATCCTTTATCTGACCGATCACGATGGTGACAGCGATACCCGAGGTAAAGCCGACAGTAATGCTTTCGGGTATGTATTTGATAAGCGAGCCGAGGCGCAAAAATCCCATTATGATGAGTATTGCACCTGCCATGAGCGTGGCAACGGCCAGCCCTTCAACTCCATGCTCTGCCACGATTCCCGCAACAATAGCGGCGAATGCGGCCGTCGGACCCGAAATATTTACACGGCTGCCGCCGAGCAAAGCGATAACGAATCCCGCAACGATAGCGGTATAAAGTCCCTTTTCGGGAGATACACCCGATGCAATAGCAAGGGCTATCGACAACGGAAGTGCGATGATTGCAACGATAAGTCCGGCTATAAGGTCGGAAACGAACTGTTTTTTTGTGTATGAGCGAAGCGTATCAAAAAGCTTTGGTCTGAAAATGTTCATTGGATATTCCTGATTTCTCTTTATTTATTTTCAAAAAATGTGCGCCATTTCAGTGCATCTTTAAATTCAAAGATCCTATCGTACAGCTTTGAAAAACGGCTGATGATAAATCCGTTTACTGCCGCGCATACAACCGTTCCCCAGCCGACTCCCACAAAATTGCCGAAGCCGAAAAAGACAAAGCTGAGTACCACCGCCAAAAGAAAGCTGAAAAAGTCGTATCCGGTTTTGAATTTGTGGATATTGATGCTGAATTTTTGCGATATCTCCTTGACGAGCAGCTCATATACCTCAGCAGAGATATACGTGCGGAACATCATCGAAACTCCCATAGCCGCAAAAAGCATTCCGAGTAAATAATATATTCCTCTCTGCCAGATATATGCATCGGGCAAAAACTGACCGAGCAGCATAAAAGCGTCAAGTATCCAACCGTATACGAATGCTGTGACAAAGGAGAGCAGATAGCTTATTTTAAAGCTCCTTATAACGAGGCACATAATGATAAGCAGAACCGCCTGCAAGCAGTATTCCGCCATGCCGAATGTGAAAGCGCTCCAGAACGGATTTACAAATCTGTAAATAACGTAGGCGGGAGCAACGATCATAGATACCCCGAAATTCGATTTTTCGGAAAAGACAACGCCTATGGCAAGAAATATCAGTCCCACCACGTATGCCCATTCGCTGAAAAACACCGTTTTTTTCTTTTCACCCATAAAAATCCTCAAAATTTGCATATAAACAGCCCTTTTCCGTCCGAGCGGACGGAAAAAGGCTATTTTTGCTTATTTAACTATGCGTACGGTAACGATCTTCTTCGGTTCAACGCTCGGCAGGTAGTCGCCTACGACGCTTTCGTCCATCTTGCAAAGGTACATCTTGCCCTCGGCCTTGATGGAAACGTTCTGAACGACGTTTGTAGGATTGTAGAAGCGAACGATGATGCCCTCTCCGTCCTCGGCACGCTTGATGGCGGTGACGTGGACGTTTTTGTTTTCGATGGAAACAAGAGAGCTTTCGTGAGCGAGATCGCCCTTGCCGCGTCCGCATACCGCGCACTTGACGGGTGCAAATATCTCGGCAGCCTTATTGGGCAGCTCGTTGTACTCGCCGCGGTTGAAGTGGATTGCATATTCGAAGCTGCGCTTGCCGGGGCACTGTACACCCTCGTCCTCAAGCTCGGTGACCTTTTCCTCGGAAACGGCCAGCTTGATGCGGCAGGCACGGATAAGTGTGAGCGCCATGGTGGTGTCGTCGAACACCTCATATTCGAACAGACCCTTGGGCATAACGGCAAGACCGTTTTCGCCATCGGTTACCTCTGCAAATGTGCGCAGAGGCTGTGTGCCGAATGCCTGCTCTACCCAACCAGTCGAATCGGGGATGGCAATATCATGTTTTACAATGTCATAATGGCTGTCGCAAACGGAATATTCGCACTTGATTCCGGTCGGGAAATTGGCACGCAGCCAATGGTCCTTGGCGTTGTTGACAAGCTCTACGTTGACCTTGATGTAATCGGCATCGGCATCAAGCGTGTAACTGGTCTTTATCGGAATGCTTGTGTAGATATCGTTGGGATTAACTGCACAGCTTTCGGGAACTTCAAAGTTGATCTCTGTTACGATGGTGCCCGAAAGCTCGCCGCTTTCGGTGACATAAACTTTGGCATTTGCACCGATCGAAGAATATTTTCTGTCAAATTCGGGGCTTTCATGCTTCCATGCATTGCCCACTTCACCCTGCGACGTGTAGAAATTGAGTCCCTTATATTCCTTGCCGGTTTCCTTATAGAGAACGTCAATGGTACCGTTTGCATTGACCGTTGCCTTGATCTTGGAGTTTTTGAGCACGTTGCCGAGGGCGATGCCGGGGCGTTTTTGGATCTTGTGCGGATTTGCCTTGATCTCGAGTACCTTATAACCGAGTGCGGGAACGTCCTTGATCTCGGCGTATGCTCTGTGATGCATGGAGTTAAGAATGGTGGGCACTTCCCAGATATTATCGACGAAAATGCTCGACTTTTCGCTCTGGATGATCTGGATCTTCACGCCGTCGATGCTGAATCCCTTACCGAGATGTTCGGGAAGCTCAAGGTCAAGAGGAACGATAACATCGCGTTTGAAAGGAAGGGTGTTATACACAACAAGCTGAACAACATCCTTGTCCTGTCCTTCGGGCGAGAGGTTCTTTGCAATGGAAACCATTGCATCGTCGGCGATGATATCGGCGATGTCCTTTGCCTTTCTGAAACGGTATTCCATATCCTTGCATACAGTGTCGGGAGCGCATCCGCCGTTTGCATCGTGCGAGTGATTGGAAATGAGATATTTCCAGCCGCGCTTTAAGTAGTTGGTGCTGTCGTTGCCTGCAAGCGCATTGAGCGGCTCGGCAACGTAGCAAAGTGCGGTATATGCATCAAAATCGGCCTGTTTTAAGTAGGTTCTTGCGCTGATGGTGCCGGGGAAAAGATAGGTCCACTTGCCCTCTTTGAGATAGGAGCGGCGCTCGCCCTTGAGCACGGTCATCTTTTCGCGGTCGAGATACTTCTCGGCATCGTCCCAGAATCCCTCGAGGTTGGTGTGCTCGATCTCGATCTCGCCCTCAAAGAGCTTCTTTGCGTCCTTGATGACTTCGCTTTCTCTGGGATATCCGACAGAGATATCGTGACCGTTCATTCCGAGGAACACGGGCGTTGTAAAATGACCGTCCTCCTCTTTGAGCATATCGAGGATCGCCTTTTTGAGGTTTTCCTTTTCATAGTTGGCAACGGGAGCTTTAAGATCGTAGTTAATGGAGGGACCTACAAATCCGTCGGCGCGGCGGAAAGGAGCCTCGTCAAATTCGCCCCATTTGTAATCCTTTGACCATACTCTGTTTCTCGAAACGCTTCTGTGTACCTGATAGTACCAGTTATAGCGGCAGTAAAGCGCAAAACGGCTGGCGAGAACCTCTGTTCCGTCGGGAGCTTGCCAGATATATTCGGCGGGAGCCTCGTGATGGGAGATTCCGCGGTAGAACATCATGTAGTTGATGCCGAAGTTCTTGAGTATCTGCGGATACTGGCCGGTCTGACCCCATGACGAGGGAGTATAGCCGACGGTGGGGCACTTGCCGCCGTATTTTT
>JAZSMZ010000160.1:0-11796 GCA_045536155.1 Eubacteriales bacterium | reverse complement strand
AGCTCCCAAAAACTGCGTTTCGGAAAAATCTTCAACGAAAGAATTGCCCGGTGCAGGGGAAATGAGCAATGTGTTCTGCGCAAAAGCAGATGATGTCAACAGCATGGCAACAATACAAACCAATGCAATCAACCGCGTGGTTTTCATCATGGTTATCTCCTTTTTAATTATAAACTTTTGCCCATACAGTATATCATATTCATTTGTCGATGTCAACAAAAAAATAACGAGCCCGAAAACGGGCTCGTTATTTGTATTACATCAATAATTAATTGCTCCACCAGTAGAAGGGACCCTGGATGAATTTCCATCTTCTCGGGAAGAGGTTATGGTAATGCTCTTTAAGGCAATATGCATCCATATCCATATAGTCGCAGTAAAGCTCATCGATACGCTCGGCATCGGTTTCAGGATCAAAGTAGCGTTCGAGATAGAGACTTTCCATCTGGGTACGTGCGTGGCGGACATGGCGGCGCTGCTCATCGCTGTCGGCACGGTTATATGCCTTGTTGAACAGGTTGATAAGCTGTCCGTAGTATTCCTTGTTGGCACTGTCGGTGTTGGCAAGAGTTCTTATATAATTCCACGGCTCGGTGTAAATGCCCATGTGATATTTCTTGGCATCGGCAGTGGTGAGATCGATAAATCTCTTTATATATTTCCAGCCGGGACCGTAATAGTCACGCAGATATTCTTCCATCATCTGATGATAATCGTCCTTGGTCATGTTGGGGTTCCACATGAGCTTTGCAAGGAGATATGCACGCATATCGGAAAATTCGGTATTCTTCGAGTCGCGGTTGCCCTCTTCAAATACTGCGATGGCATTATTGTCTCTGAAGGTCTGAATGTTATCCCAGAGAACATCAAAGTTTGCATAGGGCTGGGTGTATCTGTTGAAGTTGGTGGTGTAATCCCAGATGAAGAGGTTCTTTGCAATTCCCGACCACTTTCTGAGATTTTCCATATACTTTTCATTCGCATTTTCATTGAATACACAGTCTTTATCCTCAAGTGCATGTGCAAAGCAGCATTCGATGTTGCAAAGGCGGATGATTACGTTGTCTTCAACCGTAATATCCTTAGGAGCGGCCTTGGAATAACCGTATGCGAGAGTGTCGAGGTATGCGTTCGGATATTCATCCTTGATCTCTCTTGCAAGACGGTTTACGAAGGTAATAAGAGATGCTGCGGGATAGGGATTTTCTCCGTCGTACGAATGAGCCATGTCAATTGCGGCACACTTTTCGCACTTGCAGAATTCGTTGTTATCGTTCTGCTCAACGCTGATTATTGCGTTAGGATTTGCAGCAAGCTGCTTGCGGATGTTGGCAAGAGCGGTCTGATAGATATTTTCATCGGAAAGGCAGGGCTGAGAAGAAGCCGAAGTTCCGGTAAGATTTGCCATACCGTGGCCTACGCATCCCACAAGATCGCCGCCGAAGGAAGCATAATCGCCGCCGTATCTCGCCCAGTAGCCGTTGAGGCGGAGAGCGTTGGTGTACTCAAGATCGCTGTATCTTGTCTTGCCGTAGCCCGCGGTAACGTCCAGCCAGTCAGTATCACGGCCGATGAAAACGGGAGAATATGTATAGTTGAGGTCAGCGGGAAATTCCTTTGCATATTCGAGCTTTGCTATCTGGTAGTCGTTTGCATAGAAGCGATAGCCGAGATAGTCCTCGAGAAACTGGTACATCGCGTAGATAACAGCCTGCTCCTCATAACCGGTAAGGAATATCTTTGTTCCGTCGGCAACGATGGCAACGCCGTTGCGGGTCAGCGAATCGCGTGCGGCAGTAACCTTTTCCGTCTCGCGGTCGGTTTTGCCGATGCAGATCTCGTAATCGTTGACTTCCCCTTCACCGGCGATCTTGAGCTCAACACCGATGGCTTCCTTTATGTATTTAATGAAATAATCGGCGGTACGTTTGATACCTATTGTGGCGTCAGCGCCCAAAACAATGGTATATGCAGACAATGAGGCACCTAAAAACTGCAAAGAGGACATATCCTCAACCACAAGCATGGGGAAAGCGGCAGCATTTGCCTTATGGGGCAGTGCAAAACCGGTGAGAACCATCGCCATGATGCAGAAAAGTGCAAGAATGCGAGTTGTTTTTTTCATAACTGTCTCCTGAAAAAATATATTGTGCCTTGGATTTGATACACGGTAATTATACATTGTGAAAAACACGATGTCAATATAATTAATTGACAAAATTAATATTTTTATTCGCCAACAAGTGTCACTGTCTTATAAAAATGACCTGTATAAGGCAGGAATTTTTCGATCAGATCGGACGTTTTGAGCATGACGCTTGATGTATTTACGCAGGGATGGATAACGATATTCTCGTTTTTCAAAAGATCACCGTCGATGAGCAGGTTGACCGCCCCTTCGGTATCGTACATCAGTCCTGCGGCGCTGACCGCTCCCGGAGATATATTCAGATATTTCTCCATATGCCCGGGAGTTGCGAAAGAAAGGCGCGATGTGTTGATCTGCGTCGCAAGCTCCTTTGTTTTAAAGGGCTTGTCGCCCGGCATAAGCAAAAGATAAAAGACCGTTTGCTGGCGGTTGCACAAAAAGAGATTTTTGCAGGCCATCACCCCAAATGCGCTGTCCGCCTCATAGCATTCCTCCATCGTTGCTGCAGCCGGATGGTCGATACGGCTGAACGGAATGCCGAGCCCTTGAAGGACCTCGTAAAATTTCATTTCTTTATCAAAGCGCCCGATATTGCTATCGGGCGCTGCGTTGAATATTTTCAGATCCATATTATCTGTCGCGTTCCATTGTGGTGATAATACGCTCGCTTACTGCCTTGTAGTTTTCAAGGAAGGTATCATAAGGAAGATCATTGAAATCATGACGGGTGTTCTGGCACATTGCGGCAACGTGATCTTCGATCAGACGGCGCTCGGTATCCAGACTCTGCTTGTCGGGCTGAAGTCCGTCACCCCATGCCAGCACCTGTCCGCCGAGCATCTTTTCGTAGGGCGGGATCTCAAGCTGGCAGCGATAGAAGGGGGAATCAGGATGCCAAGGTCTGAAGCGACGGGTATTCCAGTTGTAAACCTCCTGCTGAGACCAGTAGATGTTGGGGTAAACGATATACATGGGAGTCCAGGAGCAGTTGATGAGCTGATAGCCCTCTTTAACGAGAGAAGGAGTGAGCTGGAAGAAGTTTTCCCAGCTGATAACGATGAGCTTGTCGGAAGGAGGACAGATGTAGTTGACTTCCTTGGCAAAGCCCTCCCACATAACGCAGATGCGGCCGTATTTGTTAACGATGTCGGTCATCTTTTTGAGGAAGGTAGCGTACATACGCTCGGCATCCATACGACCCTCGCCCTTGATAAGGTCGAGAGATTTTGCATATTCGACGTATTTATCAACGCTGAGCCAATATTCGATCATAGCCTCGTCGCCGCCGACGTGGATCTTGGGAGAGTGGGGGAACATTTCGCAGATCTCGGCGATGATCTTGTCGAGCGCTTCGAAAACGCCCTCGTCAAATCCGAGGATACCTGCATTACCGAAGATCTCGGGATATCTTGCGATGAACTGCCAGGAGTGACCGGGAGTTTCGATTTCGGGCATGATCTCTATCTGACGGTCGTGTGCATACTGTACGAGATAGTCGATCTGCTCGCGAGTATAGTGACGGTCAGGAGAAGGAAGCTTGGGGTAGCACTCGAGGGGAAGAGTGAAGCTTTCGGAATCCATGAAGTGGAGGTGGAGAACCGATGCGCGGTAGTAGCGGCAGAGGTCAACGTAGGAAAGGAGATACTCGAAGGGATGCCATGTACGGGCAAGGTCAACCATAAGACCGCGATGCTCGAGATCTGCCTTATCGTCGATGTGACAGCAGGGCAGATAGAGCTTGCCGTCCTCAACGATGCACATCTGCATGATAACGGACATGGCGTCGCAGATGTTGCCCTTTGTATACTGTACCTTTGCAAAATCGGGAGTTATATCGATGGTAAAATCGTATTCTTCGTTTTCGTAGATCTCGCATACAACGCCTTCGCCGAAATTGAGAGCAACACCTGTCATACGGGTGATGTCGGAAAGCATTGCCTGGAGCTTGGGAACGCAGCATTCCTTTTCAACGGTTGCACCTGTGAAAAGATATCTGCCCTCACCGGGAACTAAATTTTTAACTGTGGGACAAAGTTTAATTTCATTCATGTTCTTTTCTCCTGATGATGAATATGAATTTTGAAAATCTATAAAATAAAGACCGCGCTTGTTTTTACACGACTCTATTTATCTGTTTTGCCGACCGATCTTTTTTTCAGTCAGTCCTCTTCCTTTTCCTCATCGTCCTCGTCAGACTTGGGAACAATTGTTACAACAGCGGACTCAATGCGGTGATCGCTGACATTTTCGACTTTGATTTTAAGTCCGGGTACCTCAAGCTCAGGGCCCTCTCCGTCCTCGGGGATGGCCGAAAGCTGACTGAGCACGAATCCTGCAAAGGTATCAAGGCTTTCGGTCTCGCCGTCAAGCTCGATGCCCAGCTCCTTTTCGACATCGTCTAGCTGAGTCTCGCCGGGAATACGCCATGTGTCATCGCTGAGTTTTGTTATTGTGGGATCAGCTTCGGTGTCAAGCTCATCGTAAATGCTTCCGACGATCTCCTCAAGCAGATCCTCGAGGGTGATGATACCGGCGGTGCCGCCGAATTCGTCAAGCACGATCGCCATGTGCATCTTTTTCGACTGAAGATCGCGAAGCAGCACATTTGCGTTGACCGTTTCGGGAACAAAATATGCGGGAGTGTAAAGCTCGCTTAAAGGCTTGGGATTCTCGGCTGTCTCGTTGAGCAAAAACTCACGGGAAAGAAGAATGCCCAAAATATCGTCAGTATCCTCGCCGCAGACGGGAAGTCGGGAAAAACCGCTCTCACGGATGATATTGGTGATCTCTTCGGTGGTGCTGTCCGCCCAGATGACGGTCATTGAGGTGCGGTGGATCATAATGTCGCCGGCGGTGCTGTTGGTGAAATCGAAGATGTTTTCGATCATCTCCTTTTCGTCAGCCTCGATAGCGCCCTTTTCCTCGCCGATGTCAATGAGAAGTCGGATATCGTCCTCCGACACGTCCTCTTCGTTATCCTGCGAATTAATTCCGAAAATTTTGAGAACTGCCGAAGTGGAAACGGCCATAAACCATACCACCGGCTTGAGCACAACGGCAATGCCGTTGATAATGCCGCAGAATGCGCGGGCCAGCTTTTCGGGATGCTTCATGGCAATTCTCTTGGGAACAAGCTCGCCGAGCACCAGAGTGAAATATGATAAGATCATTGTAATTACGATAACCGAAATGCTGTCGAGTGCCTTTTCGGATATCCATGTAATGTTGCAGGTATCAATAAAAAATCTCGTTACGTATTCGGAGAAATTATCTGCCGCAAAAGCCGAGCCCAAAAATCCCGCAAGGGTGATACCTATCTGGATGGTGGAAAGAAAACGGTCGGGATTGCTCACCATTTTCATCATGCGCGAGGCCTTTTTGTCGCCGTCACGCGCCATTCGCTCGATCTTGCCGCCGTTAAGCTGCAAAACAGCGATTTCCGTTGCCGCAAAAAATGCGTTGATTAAAATTAAAAGTAACTGCAAAAGCAGTTGTCGCCCTATGTCCATAATTCTCTTTCTTTACTTTATTTAAAATATTTTATTTGCATTTTTGTTCGGAGTATAATTTATCGCTTTTGTCGGAACAATAAATCGTAACCGTAACAGTAGATGATATTGCCGTATTATGCGCAGTATTCATAAGAAAACAATTTTTTCGAACATCAAAAAACACGCCGACAAAGCGGTATGATAAAAATCACATCGCACTGCCGCCGTTTAAAGCGAAAATATAAGCGGATAAGGCAAAAAATGTGCCCTTCGCATTTGTTTTATCTTGGATACCCGAAGCATCGGCTCGCTCAAAAGCGCTCACCGAAGCAGAAAAACATCGGGGAATACTGTCCATAAAAGCTAAATCAACTCCAGAAAATAATACTGGCTTATTATAACACATCGATTATCAAATTGCAATAGATTACGTAATTTTTTTGATCATATCCTCCTCTCTTTCGATGCAATTTGATGAATATTTACAATTATATCAAGATATATTAATGTAATCGCGCCGCTTGTGTGATACAATAAGAGTGCATTGGTATATTCAATTTGCTTATAAAAAACAATTAATATAATACACGGAGGTAATAATATCATGCTTAAGTACAAACTTGTAAGAGTTGAAGACGAAAGAACAAGCGCATGGGATATCGTTAAGAAGGTCCTCATCGTTCTTGCCGTTCTCGCATCTGTTGCCGCTATTGCAGTTATCGTTTGCAAGAAGCTCGGCATCAAGCTCCCCTTCTTTAATTGCTGCGACGATTTCGATTGCGACTGCTGCTGCGACGACGATTGCGACTGCTGCTGCGATGACGATTTCGACTGCGACTGCTGCTGCGACTGCGACGATCTCGACGAGATCGAAGAGGTTGAAGCTGCTCCCGAAGCAACCGACGCTGAATAATTCGTTTATAATACCGAAAAGGACAGGGATTTTTATGATCCCCGTCCTTTTTTGTTTCCCTCCCAAAACAAGGAAATAAAAATATTTACATATTCGGCTTGATTTTCTATGCGGAATTTGTTAAAATCATCAAACGTGAACATTGATCAGATGATTTTTCAAAAAACTTCATTAAATTAAGAGAGATTATGAACAAAAACATATTCAAAAGAATATCCTGCGTCCTCTTTGCCGTTATAATGGCTATAGGCGCAACCATCTCCGTCAGCGCGGCCGAAAGCTATCTCTGGCCGACGGCGAACCAAAACCGAATAAGCCAATATTACCGCAGCGGACATACCGCACTCGACATTGCGGGAAGCGGCAATATCGTTGCAACGAAATCGGGCAAGGTTGAATACCTCTACACCGGCTGCACCAATTTCAGCGGTGCGAAAAAGGGTATCGGCTGCACAAATTCCACCTGCTCGCCCAATGCGGGATTTTACTATTCGTCCTACTACAAGCTCAATTTCTGCAACTACGCCTACGGAAACGGCGTTATCATCCGCCACTCCGACGGAAGCGGAATATCGCTCTACGGACATATGTCCGAGATATACGTCAAAGTCGGCGACACCGTAAAGCAGGGTCAGGCTATCGGTAAGATGGGCTCGACAGGCGCATCCGAGGGCGTGCATCTTCATTTCGCGCTCTACAAAGACGGCAGCCGTTCTTCGGTGAGCGGACACTTTAACACAAGCGGTCCCATTCTGTCAAATCCGATCGAAAAATCGTCAAACGGAATTGCATACATATATTCTGTTCCGACAAACACGCCCTCTCCCGAAGAAAACGGCGGAGAAGGCTCGGCAGAGACCGAAACGAATACGCCTCCCGAAACCAAGGCTCCAACGGCAAAATTCACCGTCGTTGCGGACAGCGAAATAATGTTTGAAGAAAACATGATCGTTTCGGTAAAGGTCGAAGCCGATGCCAATATCGATCAGCTTGACTATCTTCTCTACGATGCAAGCGGCAGTCTTCTGACCGTTAAAAACGGGCCCAAGCTCAGAACAAATTCGGTAACCACCACGTTAAACGTAAACGACACGCTGGGATACACTCTCGTTCCCGACACCGCGTACAGCTACGCGCTGAGCGTTAAAATGGGCGATCACACCGTTACGTCCGAGCGTTTTGCCTTTACAACCCTGCAAAACCCCAAAACCTACACCTTGACCTTCATGCCCACCGGCGGCATTCTGTATTCCAATCAGACGATACAGTACACCAACAGCAAGTTTGAAAATCTGCCGCGCGCCGAAAAATACGGCTACGATTTTTTGGGCTGGTCGACCGTCAACGGCGGAAAGGTTGACGTAGTTGAGGGCGAAAAGGTGCCTTTCGAGGGCGCAATAACCGTTTACGCCTGCTGGCAGAAGACGAGAAGCGACAGCAGCATCGTATATGACGGCGAAAGATATTTCTGGGATAAGAGCATTCCTCTTCCCTTTGCCGATATTTCATCCGAGGATTGGTACTACGATTCGGTCAACTTCACCTACCAGATCGGAGTTATCAACGGAAAGAGCGAGCAAAGCTTCGAGCCTCACAGCAACATGACCCGCGCCGAAGCGATCAAGTTGGCAGTCTGCCTGCAGCAGATCTTCAAATACGGCAAGACGCTGGACATGAATCCCTCCGAGCCCTGGTATGACAGCTACGTTCTCTACGCCGAAAAGAACGGCATATATTGCAGCTATCACAACTTTGAAGAAGCGGTAACGCGCGAGCAGTTTGTAAAGATCATGCACAGCGCCTTCCCTCTCGATCAGCATCAGATAATCAATATTATCGTTCCGGGCGCTATCCCGGACGTTTCCGATAGCAGCAACGCTTACCGTGAGATCTACGATTTCTACGGATTCGGCATCCTCGCCGGAAGCGATGCCTTCGGCTCCTTCCGCCCCGAAAGCAATATATCACGCGCCGAGGCCGTCGCAATACTTACCCGTATGTTTGACGAAAGTCAGCGCAAAAGCTTTTCATTGATCACTTCCGATTCTTTCGGCTTTTGATTATTGATTGCATTTTAAATAAAATAGCGAAATAATAAAATTTACTCTTGATTTTTCGGCCGCGATGTGTTATAATAACTCGCGGTCATATAAGCCGGTGTGATGGAATTGGCAGACGTGCTGGACTCAAAATCCAGTGGTAGCGATACCGTGCGGGTTCGACCCCCGCCACCGGCACCACGAAAAAAGTCTCTTCTGTTGGTAGACAAAAGAGACTTTTTTCAATGATATCCGTTCCCAACGGAACGGGTGATATAGCTGACGCTATGATGTCTGCTTCGCAGATGATATACGCTTCGCGTATGAAGGAACGGATATTATATCATATTTGCTTTGCAAATATATCATACTGCACGCCGTATATCATATCGCGTAAGCGATATATCATTTTTTGCAAGAGTTCGAATTTATACGCAAAATATCTTTTTTATATTTATGTTTCTTTTTTATTTTTCTTGAAATACTTCATTGCATATATAACAATAATAGTGCCAATCAATGGGAATAACCCGGTTACGAGCATACCGGCTTTAAGGCCTATCTGCTCTGTTGTAAGACTGAGTTTTATGCTTAAGTCTGCGGCAATCTGAGTTACAGATACTTTATCTACAACAATACCCAGAAGCTGAGGTGCAAAAGAAGCACCGAGGTCGCCGCCTGCAGCCATAAGTGCATAAGCAGCAACACCAATACCGGGGAGATTCTCTTCCATCATAATAAGAGTACCGGGCCAGAGCATAGCCGTAAATATACCGGTAAGTATACATGCCACAAAAGCAAAAATAACGTTCAAAGAAAGACCTGCTACAAGATAACAAACAGCTGCACCAACCATACCGAAAAGCAGCATTTTGAATATGTTTTTGCCATATTTTGCATAAGCAATTCTCGTGATGCCGAGAAGAATGGCAAACATAGCCATACCAAGTATATCGCCGAAAGCCTTATCGATATGAAGGGCATTTTCCATATAGCTTGAAATCCAGCTTGACATTGAGTTTTCTGCACAGCTGCCGAAGAAAATACAGGCAACACAAAGAGCCATACCGACAGCACGGCGTTTTGTACCATTAGTGCCCGAAGATTCTGCAGACTCTGACATATCAGGCATTGGAGATAAAAAGAACATTACGGATGCAATTACAGGTAATGCAGCCCAGAAAAGAGTAAGATACATCCAGTTTTTTGCACTGAAAATCTTTAGAAAAAGTGTGCTGACCACAACAACCGTAAACACACCGAATGCATACAATGAATGAAGCTTACTCATATCCTTCT
Source organism: Eubacteriales bacterium (assembly GCA_045536155.1). Lineage (GTDB taxonomy): Bacteria > Bacillota > Clostridia > Oscillospirales > CAG-272 > JAZQNC01. The sequence goes on along the minus strand of JAZSMZ010000160.1, from coordinate 1,905 downwards.
GAGGATTATCGGACGGAATTGCAGCAATAACGGGACTGAGCAATACTTCGGAAAGACCGGCAGATACTGAGAAAAGCACTGTGCCGATTATCAGACCGATATAAGCATACTGCGGCATTATATTCGGCAGAACAGCATAGATAACAAGACCTGCAGAAGTTAAAAGCGGCATAATTCTTACAACCTTTTTGATATTAAAACGCTTGGAAAAAACTGTAAAAATCAAGTCAACAAGAAGCTGAGTACAAAAATTTGTAAGAACAAGCGAACCGAGTAAAGTATACGAAATATTGTACATATCCTGCAACGTCGCAAAAAGTAACGGCGGAAGGCTGAAAATTGACGACATTGTAAAGTAAGCTGTATAGCAAGCTAACTTTGTTGTTTTAAAATTACTTGTCATAATAATACCTCAATCTGTTTATTAACAACAATTATAGCCTAAACTTATATTTTAATCAACAAAAATATAGATTTAAATTTATATATTTTACTTGAAAAAACAATTCAATAAAAGTATAATAAAAATGTATAAATCATTTCGATTTGTAGCAAATAAAAACATTTAAGGAGTGTTTATAATGAACAAATTTGTACTTAACGAAACATCCTACCACGGTGCAGGTGCTATCAACGCAATACCTGATGAAATCAAAGCAAGAGGCTTTAAAAAAGTTTTTGTTGCATCTGACCCGGATCTTATCAAATTCGGCATTACATCAAAGGTAACCGACCTTCTTGATAAGGCTGATATCCCCTACACTGTTTTCTCTGATATCAAACCCAACCCCACAATCGAGAATGTTCAGAACGGTGTTGCTGCATTCAAGGCAGCAGAAGCAGACTGTATTGTTGCTATCGGCGGCGGTTCTTCAATGGACACAGCTAAGGCAATCGGTATCATCATAACAAACCCTGAGTTTGAAGATGTTCGTTCACTTGAGGGTGTTGCTCCCACAAAGAATCCTTGTGCACCCATTATCGCTGTTGCTACTACAGCAGGTACAGCTGCTGAGGTTACAATCAACTATGTTATCACTGATGTAGAGAAGAAACGCAAGTTCGTTTGTGTAGACGTTCACGATATCCCCGTAGTTGCAATTGTAGATCCCGATATGATGGCTTCAATGCCCGCAGGTCTTACTGCTGCTACAGGCATGGATGCTCTTACACACGCTATCGAAGGCTATATCACTAAGGGCGCATGGGAACTTTCAGATATGTTCCACATCAAGGCCATTGAAGTAATCGCAAGAAGCCTTCGCGGTGCTGTTAAGAACGAAAAAGACGGCCGTGACGGTATGGCTCTCGGTCAGTATATCGCAGGTATGGGCTTCTCAAACGTTGGCCTTGGTGTTGACCACTCAATGGCACATACACTTTCAGCTTACTACGATATGCCCCACGGTAAGGCTTGCGCTACTCTCCTTCCCGCAGTTATGGCTTTCAATGCACCTGCAACAGGCGAAAAATACCGTGATATCGCAAAGGCTATGGGTGTAGAAGGTGTAGACGCCATGAGCCTTGAAGATGCAAGAAACGCTGCTGTCGAAGCAGTACGTCAGCTTGCAGAAGACGTCGGTATCGTAACAAGCCTTAAGGGTGTTGTTAAAGAAGAGGATGTCAAGGCTCTTGCCGCCGATGCTTATGCTGACGCTTGCCGTCCCGGTAACCCCCGTGACATCAGCGAAGCAGAAATTGAAGCTCTTTACAGAAGCCTTATGTAATCAAATCAACAATTAATAAAAAGCCAACTCAGATAATTTGAACAGGTCCGTAAAAAACGGACAATGAAAAAAAGAGCCCCCTATGGTAGAATTAAAGAAACTACCATAGGGGGATTTTGCATGCCAAGAGAATACAGACACATTCAAGAGTATGAAAAAGAAATAATAGAATTAAAGT
>JAZSMZ010000106.1:0-5510 GCA_045536155.1 Eubacteriales bacterium | reverse complement strand
AGCTGAACCATAAGCGGAGTACCGCGGATAACCGTTACGTATATCTTACAGACGGCATTGATTATGCGGAGTATAAAATTCGGCTTGGCTCTTGCGCTGTCGTGAGTCGATCTTATGATCGCCACGATCATACCGATTACGGTGCCTATAACAAGCGAACCGATGGTTACCAAAAAGGTAGTCAAAAGTCCGTCGGTGAAGAATTTCCATCTGTCCTGATATATAAACACCTGGAAAATCTGGAAGCAAAAGCGCTGTAACCATTCGGGCAGAGCCAATATCCATTCGGGCGCTTCAACTATCCATTTTGCAAAAGTGAGAACACTCAAAGCTGTTCTCCTCCTTTCGTTTCAACACGTTTCAACGAAAAAGGGGCAGAAGTTCCGCCCCCTTAAAAAATTATCGTATTTTTGCAGGAGATTACTCAGCCTTGATGTACTTGGAGACGATCTCGTCGATCTTGCCTTCTGCCTTGAGTTCTGCAAGAGCTGCGTTTACTTTTTCAAGAAGCTCAGTGTTTTCCTTAGCGATTGCTGCAGCGTAATCTTCAACTGCGAATTCGGTTTCGAGGATCTTGAGGCCTTCGTTTGCTTCAACAAATGCCTTTGCGGGCTCGTTGTCGATAACAACGCAATCAACCTGACCGTTCTTGAGAGCTGCAACTGCGAGAGCGCCGTTGTCGTATCGTCTTACCGCATCTTCACCGTAACCGCCGTTTTCGGGAGTGTCGGAGCAGTAGATATCACCGGTAGTGCCGGTCTGAACGCCGATCACCTTGCCGTCAAGGTCGTCGATGGAAGCGATGGTGCTGTCTTCGGTAACGATAACTACCTGAACGCCGGTAGCGTATGTATCAGAGAAGTTTACGCTTTCCTTTCTCTCTTCGGTAACGGTCATGCCGGCGAGAACGATGTCAACGGAGCCGGAAGAGACTGCGGTGATGAGAGAATCGAATGCCATGTCCTTGATCTCAAGGGTCATGCCGAGCTTTTCTGCAACTGCTGCGGCGATCTCAGCGTCGATACCTGCGATCTTGTTGTTTTCGTCAAGGAATTCGTAGGGCGGGAATGCTGCGTTGGTTCCCATTACGAGAACGTCTTTTGTGTCATCTGCCTTTTCGCCGCAGGCAACGATTGCGGGAACAAGCATGAGTAATGTAAGTGCAAGTGCAATAATGCGGATAAATGCTTTCATTTTATTTTCCTCCAAGAGAATATTTTTTTAATACTCACACATTCTACCACAGAAATATGCAGTTGTCAAGTATATTTATCATATATTCGTGCATAAAAATACACAGTTCAACTTTTTTTGCACAGACTTGCAATAAAAATACAATTATGCTATAATTAAGTTAAACAACGAAAAAGAGGATACTTATGATCAAAACCGTTCTTTTCGATCTCGACGGAACATTGCTCCCGATGGATCTCGATATTTTTACAAAAGCGTATATAGGCTCGCTTTCGGCCACTCTTTCCGGCGGAGAAGGCGACGTTGCAAAAAAAATTTCCAAGGGCACTATGGCAGGAGTGTACGCCATGGTGAAAAACGACGGACAAAAGACAAATGAAGAGGTATTCTGGGAAAGCTTCGACAAGTTCCTTCCCGCAAAGCAATACAGGGACTCAAAGGAGATCGAGCACTATTACAGCGTCGAATTCCAAAAGATCAAAGAGGTATGCTCTTTCACGACGAGGGCCGCAGAAATCGTTAAAAAAGCAAAGGAGCTTTCCTTCAAGGTCGTTCTTGCTACAAATCCCCTTTTCCCAATGGTCGCTACCAAAAGCCGCATAAAGTGGGCGGGACTTGACAGAAGCGACTTTGAATACGTAAGCTGTTACGAAAGCTCTCACTTCTCTAAGCCCTCGCTCGGCTATTACGGGGAGATTCTTGACAAGCTCGGTCTTTTGGCAGAAGAATGTCTTATGGTAGGCAACGATGCCGACGAGGACATGATCGCAAAGGAGCTTGGTATGCAGGTGTTTTTGCTGACCGACTGCCTTATAAACAAAAAAGGAAGTGATATATCGCTCTTCCCTTCGGGATCGTTCGATGCCCTTGAAACTTTTTTAGTGAGCCTTAAAGTATAAGTGCAATAAAAGTTTATTATTTGTCGCATAAAAGTTTTTGCTTTTATGATTTTGTTTTCACAATAGCGGCATATAATATACGTACAGACTTTACAACAATTACGGGAGCACATTTTTTATGCCTTATCTGGACATGACGTATATTTTACTCGTTCTGCCCGCAGTGATCATTTCGATCTGGGCTAGCACGAAGGTTAACTCAACATTTAATAAATATTCAAAGCAATATATAAAAAGCGGTATGACTGCATACGACGCCGCAAGAATGATACTCAACGAAAACGGGCTTTTTGACGTAAAGATCGAGCATGTTTCGGGCAATCTTTCCGACCATTACGATCCGCAGAGTAACGTAGTGCGCTTGTCGGACAGCGTGTACAACAGCACCAGCTCAGCCGCTGTCGGCGTTGCCGCACACGAATGCGGACACGCTATCCAGCATGCCGAAGGATATGCTCCGATAAAGATACGCACCGCCATCGTGCCCATCACCAACATCGGCTCACGTCTGTCGATGCCCCTCATTCTCATCGGCATCCTGCTTTCGGCCATGAGTGCATACTATATTTACATTGCTTATTTCGGCGTTGCATGCTTTTCGCTCTGCGCGCTTTTCCAGCTTGTGACCCTCCCCACCGAATACAATGCAAGCAGACGCGCTCTTCGTTCACTTGAATCATGCGGACGTCTTGACGATGGCGAGCTTCGCGGAGCAAAAAAGGTGCTCAGCGCCGCCGCCATGACTTACGTCGCCGCGCTTGCGGTATCGGTAATGCAGCTGCTCAGCCTTCTCATGCGGGTAAGAAGAAACGACAGAAGATAAATACAGAGAATAAAAAACACCCTCAACGGGTGTTTTTTATTTATTCTATTGTTTCAATCAAAAAGCTGACCGGTCGAAATCCGTCGTTGCAGGATATCATGGCTGATTTTTCGTTTTTCATCCAGCCGTCAAAGAAATTGCCTCCGCCCTCGGCGAGAGTGCGCACGAAATACTCCATCGACTCCCATGCGGACTCGCACATACCGTCGGGCTTTTGACCGTTTTCCGATATAAAAAACTGCCCGAGCGTCATATCGCAGGCATGCTCGATAGGATTTTCGTATTTTTCGATAAGATCGTTATATCGCGCCATTTTCATGACGGTGATCTTACATTTTTTCATGTCGGGCCACCTCTCAAAAAATTGTTATCTGCGATCATTTTATCATATATTGCCGTACAAATCAATATAAAAAGCGCCTTTTGCATAAAAAAGCGCTTTTTTTAGTATACTGATAAAAAATACGTTTGGACGGTGTGAAATGAATAAATCTTTTTCCCTTTGGTCGCTTCTCGGCTTTGCCGTTTCTTCACTGCTCGGCACGATACTGCACTTTTTATACGATTGGACGGGCAGTAACGTCGCGGCTCTCTTTTCATCGGTAAACGAATCGACTTGGGAGCATATGAAGCTGCTCTTTATTCCAATGTTTTTATTTGCCGTCGTACAATATTTCATTATTGGCAAAGAATACGACAACTATTGGTGTGTGAAATTCAAGAGTATTATGCTCGGTATCGTCCTCATTCCCGTAATTTTCTACACCCTGCGCGGAGTTTTCGGCATAACCCCGGACTGGATCAATATCTCGATATTTTTTTTATCGGCGGCGATTGCCTACATTTACGAGGCAAGGCAATTTAAAGAAGATGACAAGCAATGCCGCTTCGGAAAGCTTGCACTTGCGATCCTTTGCATAATTGCGGCGCTCTTTTTCATCTTTACCTTCTATCCTTTGCAGATACCGCTGTTTCGTGATCCTCTTTCGGGAGAGTATGGGATCGTATAAAAAACGGATGCTTTCGCATCCGTTTTTTTACGTAAGTCACATATATTTTTCTTCAACTTCGTACACGGTATCGTTGCAAATGCGGTACGTTACGATAAACCATACGGCAGAGAGCGCGGTGTTTATCATCCAATATTCTTCGAAATAGTACAGTCCGACAAGAGTGCCTACCTTGGAAAAGGTGACGATCATACCGATTGCCAAAAACAAGTGAGCTTTCAGATACAGCGAGCGGAGCGTTTCGGCATCCTTTGCGCGGTGGCTTTCAAATTCGCTCTCCACCTTGCGTCCCGTATGCTCGCGTATAATCCGTTTTATCATTACAAAAAGCATGACAAGAATGACGGCAAAAACAAGAGTGAGCACAGATTTCAGCACAAGCTCGATCTTGAAAAGCTCAAAGCCGTCGGGCCATTTTTTTACTCCGAGCACGTAATACTCGCCCGCAAAATATTTGTTGAATATCATTTCGCCTGCCGACAGGCCAAAATATACGGCAGATAAAACGATGATCGGCTTATGAAGAGCAATATAGGGCTTGATTATCAATACGGCAGAAGCGATAAGGATCGCACCGACGAAATCGGGCAGATAATCGACGCCGTCGAGGTAAAAATCGCAAACGAAAACGCAGGCGGCGATGACAAGCGTCATGGCACTCTTCATACTGCGCTTAATGAATCGGTCGTAGTCGGGCGCGATGTTTTCGTCGTAGTGACGGGTCATAGACGAGATGAATTTTTCGTCCTTTTCGGCCGATTTCAGGTATTTGCGCATGACGTCGAGCCACGCGATGCCGAATGCGAGCGAAACGATCATCGCCATGACATTGAGTACGCCCTTGTACGATGCGATCAGGTATCCCAACTCTTCATTGACACTGAGATAGACAAGCTCGGGCAGAAGAGTCATAAGTCCGCGTGCGATCACGAAGATTATAGTGGTCATGCGAACTTTGGCAAGACTTGTGATCGAATCGGAAGCATCGTATACCGTTCCGACAAACATCATGCCGTTAAAAAAGCTCGAAAATGCCATTAACAGCAGCGCGGTGTCAATGAGAGAATATACGAAGGAAAAGACCATGAAAAATCCCTTGTCGGGGACGACGAGCGTGAAATATAGACAGAGGATCTTTGAAGCCGATGCCCATGCCAAAAGCAAAAAGCGGCTTCTCGCCTTCTCAAAATCGGGCGAGAGATCGCGAAGACGGCGCAGTCCGCAGATTATCAGTATACATCCGACAAAATCGGGCAATAGGTCAAATATATTTAAGTTGGGGTTAAAAAGGAATACCATTCCTGCGAATATATATGAAAAACCCACTTTTTGCTCCTTTTTTGTTGCTTTGAGGGGACGAGGAAATTTTTAAAGTTTTTTACAATTATCTTATCGCACCCCAAACTCCGGCTTTACCTATATTTATCCAGTGCCTTTTTGAGTTTGAGGGGCTCGGGGAACTTTTCAAAGTTCCGTTTTTCTTATTTACAATTATCTAATCGAATTCCAAACTCATATTTCATCACTATTCATCCAGTGCCTTTTTGAGTTTGAGGGGACCGGGGAACTTTTCAAAGTTCCCCC
>JAZSMZ010000099.1:0-2725 GCA_045536155.1 Eubacteriales bacterium | reverse complement strand
CACTCTCGGCAGATTTATTCTTGACGGTATTCCCGCAGCACCCCGCGGAGTTCCTCAGATCGAGGTTACCTTCGATATCGACGCTAACGGTATCGTTAACGTAACCGCACAGGATAAGGGAACCGGTAAGGAACAGCACATCACCATCACTTCTTCCACCAATATGTCCAAAGAAGACATCGACAAGGCTGTCCGCGATGCTGAAAAGTTTGCCGATGAGGATAAGAAGCTCAAGGAAAAGGTTGAAGTTAAGAATAACGCTGAAAACCTCGTATTCCAGAGCGAAAAGACTCTTGGTGAGATCGGCGATAAGATCTCCGAGGACGAAAAGAGCGACGTTAAGGCCGCTATCGAGAAGCTCAAAGAGACCATCAAGACAGACGATACCGATGCAATCAAGGCTGATACCGAGGCTCTTCAGAAGAAGTTCTACGAAATGTCTGAAAAGCTTTATAAGGCTCAGGCAGATGCACAGGGCGCAGCAGGTGCCCAGGACGGTCAGACATCGGGCGATGGCCAGACCTTCTACAATGCCGATTTCGAAGATAAGACCGACAAATAATCAAACCATAAAAACAGCGTATGCGGGAGTTTTTACTCCCGCACTCGTTGCGTTTGATGATAACATATTTTGCGTCGTTAGCGCAGAAAATTAAGAGGAAACTACATGGCAGACAGTAAACGTGATTATTATGAGGTGCTCGGCCTTAGCAAGGGCGCATCAGACGATGAAATAAAGCGCGCGTACCGACAGCTTGCAAAGAAATATCACCCTGACATGAATCCGGGCAATGCAGAGGCAGAAGCCAAGTTCAAGGAGATCAACGAGGCATACGGAGTTCTCTCCGATGCCGAAAAGAAAACGAGATACGATCAATACGGCTTTGACGGAATTGATCCAAATCTTGGCAGCGGATTCGGTGATTTCGGCGGCTTTGGCGGCATGGATTTCGGCGATATTTTCAGTTCATTCTTCGGCGGCGGCGCAAGTTCGTCTGCGCGCAGAAATGCTCCCATTCAGGGCGATGACATAATGTATCGCATAACCATATCCTTTGAAGAGGCTGCTTTTGGCGTAAAGCGCGATATTTCGTATAATAGGGTAGAAAAATGTCCCGAATGCGGATCAACAGGTGCCGCTAAGGGTACTACCGTCGAAAAATGTCCCACTTGCGGCGGTAGCGGTCAGGTTCGCGTAACTCAGCGCACAGCGCTCGGCATGTTCCAGACCACTCGCGCCTGCGATGATTGTAAGGGAACCGGTAAAAAGATCAAAACACCTTGCTCAAATTGCTCGGGTAAGGGATATATCCGCATAACAAAGAAGCTCGAGGTATCGATCCCCGCAGGCATCGATGACGGACAGAGAGTTGCAATACGCTCTATGGGTAACGATGGCCGTAATGGCGGCCCCGCCGGTGATCTCATCGTTGCGGTAACAGTAAGACCTCATGAGATCTTCGAGCGCGACGGCTACGATCTCTATTGCGACGTGCCCGTCACATACGCAGAGGCAACCTTGGGCGCAACTATCAAAGTCCCCACACTTGAGGGCACTGTTGAATATGATATTCCCGAGGGTACCCAGAGCGGAACGATGTTCACCATTCGCGGTAAAGGCATCGTGCGCCCCAATAAATCGTCTTCAAAGGGCGATTTGAAGTTCAGAGTTATGGTTGAAATTCCTACCGGACTTAATTCAAAGCAGAAGGAGCTCCTCCGCGAGTTCGCAGATAGCTGCAAGGAAACAAATTATAAGTCTAAAAAGAAGTTCAGCGATTTCTTTAAGAAGAAATGAGAAAAAAGACAGAATGTAAATTCTGTCTTTTTTATTTTAAGAAAAGAGAAATAAAGGATCTATAAGAATTGTTATGTTATATGAAGATTGTCGAAATATAGAATTTTTCACATTTATATGCTATATTAAGTTAAGTGCGATAATACTTGCAAATTCAACCAAAATATGTTATACTTACCGTAGTCACCGACAGCAACGGCCTTGTCTACATGCGTGCGAGATACTACTCGCCTGACATGCGAAGATTCGTTAATGCGGACATTGTGGCGGGTGCTATTTCCAATGCTGTAACGCTCAACCGATTCGCCTATGCTAATGGTAATCCTGTTTCCTTTGCTTCACCTGGAAATTCCAATTTAATTTCTAGTATTTCCACCGATTCGGAATATGCGGTACATAATTTAAATACACCGGAAATAAAGTCACTTACTGGAGATGCAGGTCAAACGTTTGGCGTTTATTACGATGAAGAGAAAGCTGGTGTTGGAGTGTCTTCAGCAAGCAGAATTGGTGAATGGACGGTTGAAGGAAGAACCCAAACCAGTTTCGAATCTACAGTAAATACTAATTCGATCATCTATGCGCCCAAAGATAAGAATCTGCCTATTGTAAGTGTTTCGATGGAAGAAGAAATATATCATTTTGCAAAACTGGCGTTGGCAGGTGCTGTTGTGGTTGCTGTAGTTGCCCCCGAATTGGTTGCAACCGGAGCGCCGGCATTGATGGATCTTGTCAGCAAATTTGGTAGTTTGCCAGTTACATTACCTGTTTCTGGTTGAAAATGTTTTAAGGGGTTTTTTATGAAAAGGATAAAGTTTTTGTGTTTGATGGTAACTGTATTGTTTTTGCTTTCATCATGTGGAATGTGGATAAATACCTCATGGTACGGTAGCTTGGATGCAGCAAGAAATGAGCGCGAATATTCAA
>JAZSMZ010000008.1:0-11304 GCA_045536155.1 Eubacteriales bacterium | reverse complement strand
TGACAAGTCTTTAGCTATAAAGTATAATTTGTTATATGCTTAACGCTCATCAGAGCTGCATTCCATCATTACAGAAAGCGGTACTTTACAATGAAAAACAAGCTGTTTTTAGGAAAGCCATTATCGTTCTTCGCGTTGGTTTTGCCATGTGATCCCGCACCCGCAATCGTTAACACGGCCTCCCATTTTGTTAAGTATATCAAGGAAGCGACGGGCAGCGATCTTAAGATCGTCAACAGTGGCGAGAAATTCGAATATGAGATCTGTATCGGACAGACCGACCGCGATACCAAAAAGGTAATTGAAGCGCGAAGCTCTCTTAAATACAACGGTATCGCCATTGTTGCCGACAAAACGAAGGTCTATCTTACAGGTGCAGACGTTCTCGGAACTGTATATTCAATGTATACCTTCCTTGAGGATTATCTCGGATTCCGTTTCTATGCAAACGATTTCCATCTTTACAAAAACGAATATTCCAAAGATTTTGCCTCCGATCTGAACTATACATACTCGCCCGTTTTCGAGGGCCGCGATACCGACTGGGTCGACGTTCAGTACGGAAGTGCAAAGCCCTATGGCAATGAATTCGATCTTGAATTCTGCAATGCGCTCAAGATCAACGGCTATTATGCAAGATATCAGGGTGATTACGAACGTTTCGGCGGATCGTTCCGCTTTTCGTGCAACGGTGCGGCGCACACCATCGGAGGTCTTGCCGAATCGGACGCCATGCAGCCCTGCCTTTCCGATGAAAACGTCTTTCAGACAGTATTGAAGAACGTAAGAAAGATCCTTGAAAACGAGCCGACAGCAAAGATAGTTGACGTTTCAATGAACGACAACTGGGAGTTCTGCAAATGCGAAAAGTGCGATGCACTCGACAGAGCAGAGGCTCCTCCACCCTACGTCGGTCAGCCCAATCCCATGGGAACCATGCTCTCTTTTGTTAACCGCATTGCAAGAGAAATCAAAAAGGACTATCCCAACGTGTACATTTCCACCCTCGCCTATATGTACACAAAGGTTCCGCCCGTGACTATAGTGCCCGAAGACAATGTAATCATCCGACTCTGCAATATCGAATGCTGCTTTGCTCATCCGCTGTCCGACCCCGATTGCAGCCACAGAGGCGGCGTTAATGCCGAATACATCAACAACCTCAAAGCGTGGTCGAAGCTTGCAAAGAAGCTTTATATCTGGGACTACACCACGAATTTCTTCAATTATCTGCACTCCTTCCCCAATCTCCACGTTCTTTGGGACAATATCCGGACCTTTAAAGACAACAATGCGGTTGCAGTTTTCGAAGAGGGCAACCGTGATAGCTTCAAGGCTGAATTTGCCGAGCTCCGCGCCTATCTTCTCGCCAAGCTCATGTGGAATCCTCATATGACAAAGGACCAGTATTATCAGATGATGGACGAGTATTTGCAGGATTTCTACGGTTCGGCATGGAAATACGTACGCGAGTATATTGACATAACCTCCGAAGCCGCGCGAAGAAACCATATGGGCATCTATTCAAGTCCTTATGAATATCTGAGGAGCGAATCGGGAAGCGAAGAAGACGATAAGGCGTTTGTATTAAAGCTTGTTGATCTTTGGAACAAGGCTCTCGAGTGCGCCGACAACGATATCATTCGCAAGCATATTCGTCACGCCCGTACTCAGGCTGAGATTTTGTATCTTCAGAAATATTACAATGAGGAGACCGATGTAGCGCGTGCAGACGAACTTTATTCCGATCTTGAGGAAATGAAGGCATTCTGCCTGCACGAATGGGAACGTCATCTCTTCCCCACTCGCGAAAATTTCATAAAAGGTCCCGCACACTGGGTTAAAACTTAACGGTAATAAAGCGTCCGAACTATTCGGGCGCTTTCATATTTTATAAAACAACCAATTTATTAACGATTTCTCTATTGAATTTGACGATTGATGATGTTATAATAGCCAAAGCGATTCAAAAAAACATTCAGACTTAGGTGAAAATCATGAATTGGATACAGATCAAAACAACCTGCAAGCCCGAATCCTTATACGACGTATGCGCAATCATGAGCGTTTATGACGCCCATCTGCAGATTGACGATTCATCCGACGTTGTCGAAGCGAATCCCGTTTACGGTGAGCTAATCGACGAGGCTCTTTTACAGCGCCGTGATATCGCATCGGCTTCCTTTTATGTATCGGAAGATGTAAATGCGATCGAGATCGCATCTCTCATCCGCGACAAGCTGGGAGCCATGAATATTGAGTGCACCGTTGAAACCGTATCGATGAACGAAGATGACTGGGCAGACAATTGGAAGCAATATTATAAGCCTATAAGAATAGGCAAAACCCTCGTAATCGTTCCCGAGTGGGAAGAATTTGAAGCTGCAGAGGATGACCTTATCATAAAAATGGATCCCGGCATGGCATTCGGCACCGGCACCCATGAAACCACTCAGCTCTGCGCTGAGCTTATGGAAGAATATATGCCCAAGGGCTGTACGGTACTCGATGTAGGTACAGGCAGCGGCATTCTTGCATTTGCAGCATCAAAGCTTGGCGCAAAATCGGTGGACGCATACGACATTGATCCAGTTGCCGTACGCGTAGCCGCTGAAAATGCTCTGCTTAACGATTGCAACAACATTAATTTTGCTCAGTCCGACCTTTTATCTTCCGTTGAAGGAACATTCGAGTTCGCCAGCGCCAACATAACCGCCGATATTGTTATCCGTATGTCGAAGGATATCCGCAAATATCTCTGCATGGATGCTCTGCTCGTAGTTTCGGGCATAATCGACGAACAGCGCGATGCGGTTGTTGAAGCAATGGATCGACATAACATGGCATTTTTGCACGAAACTCATAAAAACGGTTGGAGCGGATTGCTCTTTAAAGCAAAATAAAAGCCGAAAAACAGAATATTAATAAAAATTTACACAAAATATATCGAAATTTATTTGACAAAATACCGAAAGTATAGTATAATTGCGATATGCCGCTTGTACATTTTTTAGTTATTTCTTTTAATTTGTGCAATTTGCGGCATTAATTGAGCTTTTTATCAGATTGCTTTAAAAATCAATTTTTATTGTGGTTTAATTATGCCGAAGTTTTTTGTACCAACTGCTGACGTTGTCGGAAGCGATATTTATATTCGCGGCGACGATGCAAGGCACATTTCCCTCTCCTTGAGAATGGCTGTCGGCGAAACGATTCAGGTATGCGACTTTTCGCATTGTGAGTATACATGTACTCTTACCCAGATTAAATCGGATCTGGTTGTAGCGCATATCGTTGAAACGTTTAAGTGCCAAACGGAGCCTCCGTCAAAGATTATACTGTATCAGGCATTACCAAAAGGCGACAAGATGGATACCATCGTCCAAAAATCGGTCGAATGCGGTGTTTACAAAATTGTTCCCTTTCTCTCTGAACGATGTATTTCACGTCCGGATGAGAAATCAATGGAAAAGAAGCTGGCCCGATGGCAAAAGATATCCAAAGAAGCCGCAATGCAATGCGGTCGCGGTGTTATTCCCGAGCTTTCTTCGCTTATCTCTTTTGAAAGACTGCTCGATGAAGATGACGGCGACAACGCTTTGAAGCTCTTTTGCTATGAGGGAGACGGAACGCTTCCGCTAACAAATGTTTTAGATAAATACGATTCACCGCCAGATACGATAAAGATCATAATCGGCGGCGAAGGCGGTTTTTCAAAGCTCGAAGCTGAAAAAGCAGTATCAAGCGGATTTATACCATGCGGTCTTGGCAAGCGCATTTTAAGATGCGAGACAGCCGCGCCATTTACTTTGGCGTGTCTTGCTTACAAATTTGAGATCTAATATAAAATCTAAAATACAACGGGTATGGAGTGATGAATTTGAGTATGAAAGATCAGAAAATCAAAAACAAGGCTGAACGCCGCATCGATGAGGAGAAAAAGGAATATTTTTTGGCCAACAGAATGCTTATGGTAATGTTGGCAGCGACTGTATTTATTGTCAGTGCTCTTCTTGTCAGAAAAAATGACCCTTATTTCGATCCCTTCTTTATCGTAAAATGTTTGAAATGGGTACAGCTTGGCCTTGGTATTCTTTTTGCGGCCGCTGTTGCTTACTTTGTAGTTCAAAAGAGCCGCGGTGCTGATGAGAAATACAAATACTTGTCCAGCCCCTTCCTTCTCGGTATAGCCGCTCTTCTTTTTGCGATATCACTCTTTTACGCAAAAATAGGAACTATGGGCACTGTAATTGCAATGATCGGTGCTATCGTTCTTTACTTCATTTATTCCTTCTATCAGCGCGATATGTTCTACTATTCGCTCTTCACTTGCTTCGGCGCACTTTTAGTAACAGTTTGTTCTCGCGGCGTTGCACATTTTTCTATCAGAGTTCTCGCCAAGTACGGCATTCGTGTTGCCGCTGTGGTATTGCCCATTCTCTTGATCGTTGCTATGATCATGCTTTCAAAGAATGACGGCGCATTCACCTTTAAGGGTAAGAAATATCGAATTATGAAGCCTAACTACTGTTATTATCCCTTCCACGTAGTGTCGATTATAACTTTGGTTGGTTCTCTTGGTTGCATGTTCTTCCCCGCATTACTTATGTATTCTCTTATCGCACTTTTCGGCGCTCTTCTTGTTATTGCTGTCGTATACACTATTAACATGATGTAATTGGTCGTTTAAAGACGAAAACAGATTGGAGGAATTCATTTGTCTAACAGATTGTTTCAAGGTATAATTCATCAAATGAAAGATGCGGTTGACCGCGTTATAGGAGTTTTCGACGAAAACGGCATCATTGTCGCCTGCAGCGAGCTTTCAAAGATCGGAGAAACTCGTCCCTCGGTACGCGATGAGCTTGCGTACACAACCGACACAATTAAGACCGGCGGATATACCTACCGTCCCATTTCCAACGGTTACAAGACCGACTATGTCATCTTTGTTGAAGGTGAAGATGAAAAAGCATTTGAGCTTTCAGGTATACTTGCAATCACTCTCAACAACATTAAGGATCTCTACGATGAAAAGTATGACAAGAGCTCCTTTATTAAGAATGTAATTCTTGACAACATCCTTCCCAGTGATATTTACATTAAATCCAAGGAACTCCGTTTTTCTACCGACATGATGCGCGTTGCTTTCCTTATCCGCTTCATCGGCAAAAACGACTCTGTTCCCTTTGATATGGTACAGAACATGTTCCCTGACAAGAACAAAGACTACGTTATTTCTGTCGGCGAGCAGGAGATTGTTCTGGTTAAGGAAGTTAAACCCGCTACCGATCTTAAAGAGATTGAAAAGATCGCAAAGCAGATCTCTGACACTCTTTCAACCGAGTTTTATACAAAGGTTGCCATCGGTATTGGCTCGGGCGTTGACAACATCAAGGACCTTGCACGTTCCTACAAGGAAGCCCAGGTCGCTCTTGAGGCCGGAAAGGTAATTGACACCGACAAAAACATTGTCAGCTACGAAAACCTCGGCATCGGCCGACTTATTTATCAGCTTCCCACCACTCTTTGTGAGATGTTCTTACAGGAGGTTTTCAAAAAAGGATCGCTTGAGTCTCTCGACCGCGAAACCCTTATGACTATCCAGTGCTTCTTTGAAAACAACCTCAACGTATCCGAAACATCGAGAAAGCTGTTCGTTCACCGTAACACCCTCGTTTACCGTCTTGAAAAGATCCGCAAGCTCACCGGTCTTGATCTTCGCGAGTTTGACAGCGCTATCACCTTCAAGGTGGCACTTATGGTTAAGAAATATCTCACCTCGAAGCCGGTTAAATTTTAATTAACGATTAAACGGAAATGATTGAATTTCGCAACGTAAAAAAAGTATATGAAAACGGTACCGTTGCCCTTGACGGTGTGAATCTCAGGGTAAATGACGGTGAATTCGTCTTTATTGTCGGCGCTTCCGGTGCCGGTAAATCGACGATGATGAAGCTCCTTTTGCGCGAGGAAAAAATCACCTCGGGCAAGCTCAACGTCGATGAATTCGATCTTGTAAACATGCCGAACTACAAGGTTCCCTATTACAGACGTCAGCTCGGTGTTGTTTTCCAGGATTTCAGACTCTTCCCCAACAAAACTGTGTATGAAAACGTAGCTTTTGCAATGCGTGTTATCGGTGAACCGGCAAGCGTAATTCGCCGCCGTGTACCCACGATCTTGAGCATTGTAAATTTGCAGGACAAGTACAAGTGCTTCCCCAGCCAGCTTTCAGGCGGCGAGCAGCAGCGTGTTGCCTTGGCCCGTGCTTTGGCAAACAATCCCCGTACCATCATTGCAGACGAGCCCACGGGCAATATTGACCCTCAGCTTTCACTTGAAATTATGAATCTTCTTGTTAAGATACATAAGAAAAACAAAACGGTAATTGTTGTTACACACGATAAAAGTCTTGTTGACTATTTCCAACAGAGAGTTGTTACTCTCCGTGACGGAAAGGTTATCGACGACAGAGTAGGCGGTATGTTCGATGAGAAGATATAGTCCGTTATACTTTATCGGTCAGAGCTTTAAAGGACTTTGGCGCAATGGCGTCATGAGTATGGCATCGATCATGGTTTTGATGTCCTGCCTCGTCGTTATGGGCAGCTTTGCTCTGCTTGTGTTTAACATAAACTCCAATTTGGAGCAGCTCGGAGCTTTAAATGATATCAACTGCTACGTTGATACAACTATTTCCGGCGATACCGAAAACGATGATACAACCGCGAACCGCACTGATTATCTTACTCAGCCCAACCTTTCCACCGAGTCCGGTGCGGCATTGATCGACGCTCATGCCAAGATAATCGAGCTCGATTCCTTTATCAACGTCGCCGATGCAAAAGGCAATATTGAAGCTGTACGTGCATTTTTGACCGAAGCCGGCGGCAAGATCGAGTATCTTCCCGATGCCGATGAGATGGCGCTTCAGCGTGTATATTATGCTTCTCTTTGCAGCGATTTTGAACGTGTTGAAACAAGAATTGCTTCTCTTGAATCGCTCGAAGCGCGTATTTTAGCTCTTGACAACGTAGCCACCGTCACTTTGACGACCAAGGCAGCAGGACTTGAAGAGATGAGAGTGAAGTTCGAAGAATACCCTTCTGTATTTGAAAACTTCAAAAACAATACTTTACCCGACAGATTTACCATTACATACAGAGACAACGCAAAGATTTCCACTCTTGAATATAATCTGGAGCATCTTGATCCCAAGCTTTACAAGGTTATCTGCAACTCCGACGTTGCCGAGACGATGGAAAACATAAAGCACGGTGTTGTTCTTGTATTTACCTGGTTTTTGGCAATACTCTTTGTAGTCAGTCTTTTTGTTATCATGAACACCATAAAATTGGCAGTCTATGCGCGCCGTCAGGAAATATCGATCATGCGTTACGTCGGTGCAACTAACTGGTTTATCACACTTCCCTTTGCTCTTGAAGGCGTGATAATAGGAATTTTCTCAGGCTCACTTGCCTACGCTATACTCTACTATTTCTACGACTACATTCAAGGCATGATCCAGGGCAATATTGCAAACCTCATTAATATTGTACCCTTCAACGAGTTGAGATTGACCGTTATTACCTGCATAGCCGCGGTCGGTGTTCTTACCGGCGTGCTCGGAAGTATCGTTTCGCTTCACAAGTACACTAAAGCTTAAACCCTTTCTTACCAAATGGAGGTATTTACTTTTATGACGAATAAAAGACGCTGTCTTCTCGCCATAACTTCATTATTATTAGCGTTCACACTGTTTTACATATCAATTCCGCACGACAATATCGCTGTAAACGCCGCTTATATTGATCCCGCGACCGATGCCACGGTGCAGTCGCTCGAAAACAAGATAAACAACGTTGAGAAAAAGCTCAACAATTTGCAATATTCGATCAACAGCACAAAAAGCAGCATAACAAAAGAGCAGGCAAACAAGGATTACATCGACGAATGTCTGGCTCTTGTCGGTGAAGATATTGAGCTTTCAAAGCAGCTTATTGAAGCCTATGACAACGCTATTGTTGCAAAGCAGGCCGAGATAGCTCAGCGTGAAGCCGATGTCCGCGAAAAATATGATCTTTTCGGAGAATGGATCAAGGCATTCTACGTTAATGGCGACGTAAGCTATCTGCAAATGCTTTTCGGAACCGATGATATTAAAGATATGCTCTCCACTACCGAGTATATTGCAGAGATCATGGAAGCCAACAACGAAATGATGGACCGTCTTGAAGAAGAGGTGATTGAGCTGCGCCGTGAAAAAGGCCGTCTCGACATCTATAGAAGCGAGCAAGTTGCGACCCGCGCCGCGCTTGAAGCGCAGGAAGCCAACTATGCCGAGCTGGCGCGACAGTCCGCAAACTATTTAAACGAGCTCCGCTCCGACCGTCAGGCATACGAGGCTGAATACAAGCGTATGCTCGCGGAAGAAGAAAAGCTCAACAAACAGCTTGAAGAAGAGCTTGAACGCATCGCAAAGCAAAATGCCGTATACGTTGGTGGCGATCTTATCTGGCCTTGCGAGCTGAAATTCAAGAGAATTTCCTCCTATTACGGATATCGTGACATAGGTTACGGCAAGGAATGGCACTCCGGCATTGATATTCCTGCCAACTACGGCTCCAGCATTTATGCCGCCAATTCCGGAAAAGTAATCAAAGCCACCAAGCATTCGAGCTATGGTTACTACGTACTTATCGACCACGGCGGCGGACGAGCTACTCTTTATGCGCACAACAGCAAGCTGCTTGTTACCGAAGGTCAGACAGTTACCCAGGGACAGGTTATCGCGCTTGCGGGCTCTACCGGCCGTTCGACGGGTAACCACTGTCACTTTGAAGTGCGCATCAACGGCAAACAGGTTAACCCGCTTGACTACATAATCGTACCCAAGTAACCCTTCGTATTTTTTTCACTTGATTTAAATATAATAACTTAAATATTGTTATTAAAAGTGAGTATTGAATGAAGAAAAAGATATCCATCGGCGCCGCGGCTGTCATACTGCTGCTTGCGGTGCTGATTACATTTCAAGTTACCTTTTTGAGCGTATCCAACAAATACCGTCAGGTTATAAACGACCTTGAAGCTTCAGAGCATTTTTTGTACGACAAGCTTTCAACTGTTGACGAGCTTTTCCGTTCGCTTTATATCGGAGAGATCAATGAAGACCAGCTCGTTGATGCAGTTATCAGCGGATACATATCGGGTACAGGCGACAAATACGCACAGTATATGAATACCGACGAATTCGCCGATTTTCAATCTGATCTGAATCAAGAGTTTGACGGCATTGGCATTATCGTTGCTTACAACGATAAATATATGGCGCTTGAAGTTGTAGCAGTAATGCCGAACTCTCCTGCCCTCACAGCAGGACTTCTTCCCGGCGATCTTATTATTCAGATAGGTTCGGTTGATACCTCGGCTCTCGGCTATTATGCATCTGTCGATGCTCTTAAAGGCTTTGCCGGAACAAAAGCTGAATTTGTTATAGCCAGAGGAAACGACTATTCCGAAAAAATTGAGATGTCTGTCGAACGTGCCAAGGTTGAAAGCACAAATGTCATGAGCCACATGTACGATGACGGCACGAACAGCATCGGCATTATTCGCATATTACAGTTCTATCCCGGTGTTGCAGAGCAGTTAAAGATTTCTGTTGAATCGCTTCGTGCTGAGGGTGCTTCAAAGTTTGTCTTTGATGTCCGTGCAAATCCCGGCGGAGAGCTCAACAGCGTAGTTGAAGTTCTTGACTATCTGTTGCCGGCAGGTCCCGTAATCCGCATTACCGATGCACAGGGCAACGAATCGGTCCTCTCGTCGAATGCAGGTGAGCTTGAAGCAGAGATGATCGTTCTGGTCAACAAGAGTACCGCGAGTGCCGCTGAGCTCTTTGCTGCCGCACTCCGTGACTACGGCAAAGCAAAGCTTGTCGGTGAAACGACCTACGGTAAGGGATCGATGCAGCAGATTGTCCGTCTTGAGGACAATTCCGCGCTCCGCGTAACCTACCGAATGTATTCCCCGCCCTATTCTGCAAACTACGACGGTGTAGGTCTTGTACCCGACTATAAGGTACAGCTCTCCGAAGAAATGCAGAACAAAAACATCTATACAATTGCAGACAAGGACGATGCACAGCTGTTGTATGCAATTGAGAAACTCGGTGCAAACTAAAATAATACAGAGATTCATATTGTTTTCGAGGAATCTTTGTTTATTAAATAAATACGAATACAATTAAGGAGATTATATACATGTCTGCTAAACCTATCACACTCACTGCAGAAGGACTCAAGAAACTCAAAGATGAGCTCGAATACCTCACCACGACAAGACGTGTTGAGGTTATTGAAATGATCGCTCGAGCACGCGCACTCGGCGACCTTTCGGAGAACAGCGAATACGACGAAGCCCGCGACGAGCAGGGTCACGTTGAGTCGCGCATCACCGAGATTGAAGAGATCATTAAGAATGCACATCTCATCAACGATAACAACATAAGCACCGACGTTATCAACATCGGAGCTCACGTTAAGATCTACAACGAAACCTACGAGGAAGAGGACGAGTACGACATCGTCGGTTCTACCGAAGCTGACGCGCTCAACAACAAAATTTCCGACCATTCGCCAATCGGATCTGCCCTCCTCGGCAAGAAGGCAGGCGAGGAAGTTGTTGTTCACACTCCCCGCGGCGATATGAAGATCAAAATTCTCGAATTTTCCCACAAAAACTAATTTCACTACGCTTTAACTGATGTAAATATTCGAAAGGACTGCCAATGGACGAGTTAAACATTAATCAGACAGAACAGAACGTTGAACAAGACCTCAACGAACAGGCAAGAGTCCGCCGCGAAAAGCTGGCCGCTCTTCAGAGTGCTGGCAAGGACCCTTTTCAGATAACCAAATTCGATTTTGACGCTTACAGCGGCGATATCCTTGAAAAATTCGACGAGCTTGAAGGTAAAACAGTTTCGATTGCCGGTCGTATGCTCAGCCGCCGTATCATGGGTAAAGCATCGTTTTGCAACATTCTTGACCGCAAGGGCAAGATCCAGGCATACGTAAAGAGAGATGACGTTGGCGAAGAAGATTACGCCGACTTCAAGAAGTGGGATATCGGCGATATTATCGGTATTACCGGTCTTGTATTCCGCACCAAAACAGGTGAGGTTTCGATCCATGCACAGAAGATAGTGCTTCTCACCAAGTCGTTAAAGCCCCTTCCTGAAAAGTGGCACGGACTTAAGGACACCGACACACGCTACCGTCAGAGATACGTTGACCTTAT
>JAZSMZ010000095.1:0-6957 GCA_045536155.1 Eubacteriales bacterium | reverse complement strand
AGTGCGGCATTCTGCAAAAGGTAAGAAACACCGATAGCACTGATCATAACCGACATTCTCGGAGCCGAGCGAAGAGGCTTGTAAGCGGCACGCTCGATCAAGAATCCCATAACAATGATCATAACAAGTACAATGGGAAGTGCGATCTGAATTGGGAAAGTGCCCGAAATATATACAATAAGCAATCCCGACCACATGAATACATCGCCGTGCGCAAAGTTGATAAGACGGAGGATGCCGTAAACCATGGTGTAACCGATGGCTATAAGGGCATACTGTCCGCCAACCGAAATGCCGGCGAGTATGTATGGCAAATTTCTGTGCAGATATTCAATAATCTGTTCCATTTTGACCAATCCTTTTAAAGAAGAAATGCTGAACTAACAAAAAATGAGCTATAACAGATAATAAAATAGGGCGGAGGGCAGCGAGCCCTCCGCCGCTAAACGAGCGTCAAATCAATTAGCCGATTGTAACAGGGGGAAGAGCTTCCCAGGTGCCGGTTTCGGTGTTGGCCTTCTTTACGAAAGCGGTGTTGCGGATAGCGTCGCCGTTTACCTGATCAAGTGCGATGTGACCGGAAACGCCGTCAGTCTCGGTACCCCAGAGAGCAGCCATGATGTCTGCCGACTTAACAGAACCTGCCTTGATAGCAGCTTCGAGAGCGAAGTTGTATGCGTCAAAGCCCATTGCGGTTACAGCTGCAACGGTATCGTCGCCGCCGTTGTTCTGGAGACGGGTATCGTCTGCCTTAACCCATGTCTTGAAGCCTTCATCGAAGTCAGCGTCTCCTCCTTCGGGATAGAAGGTGGTAACGGTGAGCTCAACGTTCTTACCCTTGATAGCCTGAAGGATTACGTTGGAATCCCATGTATCGCCTGCAAGGATAGGCATGCCGAGGTTCTGAGTGTCAGCCTGGTCGATGATGAGCTGAGCAGCTTCAGTGGAAACGGGAGAGAAGAATACGCCGCAGCCTTCATTCTTTGCATTTGCAATGTAAGAAGTGAAGTCGGAGGTGTTTGCAGGGAAGTTGTCAACGATAACTTCGCCGCCCTTGGCTTCGAAAGCTTCCTTGAAGCAAGCTACGAGGTTGGTGGAGTAGTCGTCACCCTGCTTTGCAAGGCAGCATGCCTTCTTGGTGCCGATGGTGTCGATAGCGTAGTTACCGAGAACGGTGCCCTGGAAGGGATCGAGGAAGCAAATACGGAAGTAGTACTTGTTGCCTTCGGTAACGAGCTGATTGGTGCAGGTGATACCGATTACGGGTATGCCTGCCTGCTCGAATACGGGACCGCCGGCAATGGAAACGCCGGAGCCGTAAGAACCGAGAACTACGGAAACGCCCTTACCAACGAGAGTGGAAGCTGCGGTGGGAGCCTTGTCGTTGGAGCTTTCGTTGTCAACCGGAACGAGCTCTACCTGATAGGTAACGCCGCCGATTTCAACTGTGGGGCGAAGAGAATGTGCATATTCAATACCGAGTGTTTCCTGTTTGCCGCCTGCACCGTTATCGCCGGAAGCGGGTTCGAAAACACCGATCTTAAGTACGTTGCCTTCTGTCTTTGTGCTGTTGCAGGCAACGAGGGTGAGTGCCATTGCTAAAATGAGCATTATCGAGAGAAATCTTTTCATTTTGGATATCCTCCATAAAAAATTGACTGCGGGTATCGGTCCCGCTTAAAAGTCTTGAACAAATTATAACACAATTTGACATGGATTGCAATATATTTTCAATAAAATTTCATGCATTAACAAAATATTAACAACATTTTATGCTTCTTGAATCGATACGTTCTGTAAATTGCAACAAAAACAACATTAAAAATTGTGCAATATGCCAACAAGAGGCATCCGAATGTGAACTTCGTTAAAAATAATCAACAAAAAATTCAATTGCTTTAAAACGCTATAAAATTTATGACCAAATTGAAACTTATGAAAGTTGAGATTGTTATAATTGCAAAAATTCCGATTTTTTCATGCAAAATCGGCGTTTTTTTATCTGATGAGGCAAGAGAAAAGCCCCTTTGTTGCATAAACTTGACAAGGCAAATATTGTATGATATACTTAAATGAAAGCAACACTAAGGATTTTATGCAACAAGATAAAAGGAGATGCATAAAATAACGCTGTAAGTCAGACAGCAAAATCTGTATTTAATGGCTAAGGAGAAATCCTGATGAAAATATGTGTTTTGGCGGGCGGATTGAGCCCCGAGCGTGACGTTTCACTTTCCTCGGGCGCGCTTATCGCAAATGCGCTTGTAAAAAACGGGCATGAGGTTGCTCTTGTCGATTTGTTTTGGGGCGTTGAGGATATCTCCTCCCTCAAATGGACTCGTGAAGGCTTGTTTTCCTACACGATCCCCGAAAGAGAACCCGATCTAAACGCTCTTATTGAAAAGGCGGGACGCGCATCGGAGATCGGTGACAACGTAATTGAAATATGCAAGAGCGCCGACGTTGCATTTTTGGCGCTCCACGGCGGCATTGGTGAAAACGGTCAGCTTCAGGCCGAGCTTGATCGCGCGGGAGTGCGCTACACCGGATCGCCGTCGGTCGGCTGTATGCAGGCAATGGATAAGGATATATCCAAGGCGCTTGTGCACGATGCAGGAATACCTACCGCAAAATGGATAAGATACGAGGTAAAGAATGCCGATTGCGACGAGATCATCGAAAAGATCGGGCTGCCCTGTGTTGTAAAGCCGCTCTCATGCGGCTCGAGCGTGGGCGTTTCCATTGTAAACGACCGCGAACAGCTTTCCTCCGCTTTGACTCTTGCCGAAAAATATGAAAGCAGTATACTCGTCGAAAGCTTTGTTCATGGTCGAGAGTTTTCTGTTGGAATCCTCGGGGATAAGGCGTTGCCGCCCATTGAGATCATACCTAAAAGCGGCTTTTACGATTATAAAAATAAGTATCAAAGCGGCATGACCGAGGAGATATGTCCGGCAGAACTGACAGCCGAGCAGGATTTCATCCTTCGCGAGTGTGCGCTGAGATCGCACCGCTGCCTCGGACTAGGCAGCTACAGCCGCATCGATTTCATCCTTGACAGCGAGAGCGGCGATTTCGTCTTCCTCGAGGCTAACGCTCTTCCCGGCATGACACCCACCAGTCTTTTGCCGCAGGAGGCGAACGCTGACGGAATCGGATATGAGCAATTGTGCGAAATTATAGCAAAATCAGCAAACAAAAAGTCTGTATCGCAGTGATGCGATACAGACTCTTTTTTATATAGTTTGCTTTTATTACAGTTCCATTGTCAATGCACCGGAGCGTATTGTTTCTGCAATACCATAAGATTCAAATGCTTTGAGCGCTACCGACAGACGGCTGTCGTCTCCGATTACCTGAACGACAACGGTGTCCTCGCCCAGTCCCGCTATCTCAAGCCCGAGCGCGTCGGCCGTCTTGATGACCTCGCTTCTCAGAGCGGCAGGGCAGTTCACACGGATAAACATGAGCTCGCGGGTGACGCAGGGACGGTCGGTGTCGCGATATACCTCAATGACCTCCATAATGCGTCCGAGCTGGCAGATGAGCAGCTCAAGCTCCTCTTCTGTCGATATTACCGTTATAACCAGCTTGTAAAGCTCGCTTCGGTCGGTAACTCCGGTTACAAGACTTTCGATATTGTATCCGCGGCGGGTGAACAGTCCCGAAATGCGCGAAACTACACCGGGCTTGTTGTCAACCGCAACTACTATTACGTGTTTTGCGGGAGCTGCTGCTTTCATGTTATCCAAAGCTGCCTTTGGCAGTCCTTTCTGAGTTTAAGATTATTCTATCGTTTCCGATTTTATATCGATGTCGGGCGATGCAAGACGGTCGGAAGGTACGTCGATTCCCAACTGCCAGAACCATTGAGGCAGATCGCGGTCGGCATCGATGCAGACCCCGTCCTTCATCATGGCGATCTGACGGAATCGGACCGTGTTGTCGTAGAAGACGACCTCGTCGCAAAGAGGAAGCAGATCGCGAAGCTCGTCAATAATGCGCTCGAAGCGGCGCTTGATGATCTCATCGTCGATGCCGTGACCGCCCATTTTTACGCGATGATGCACTCGCTCGATGCAGGTATCAAGCGAATCGACACCGACGTAGTAAAGGCGGATATTGAAATCGGCTTCCTTAGCTATCTTGATGTGCTTTGTGATCGTCGGGCCGGGCAGGGTGGTCTCCTGATGGAAGCTCACGCGCTGCTCGATACAGTCGCTTATCTGTGACATTGCCTGGCGTGCGGCCTTGATCTGCGTAACGGTGTCGCGCCAGCTTCCCATACCCATGGCGATCTCATCGATGTTGATGCGCTCGCCAAGCTCGCCGCTGTCACGGAGTACGTTGTACAGCGATGTCTTGCCGGCACCGTTGATGCCCGCAAAAACGGTGTAGGTTAGAGGGCCTTCACACGCTTTCCTTACTCCTTTTTTCTTTTGAAAGGGAAGGACACGCTTGATTTTGTTAATTATACTCATATCAGCTTTTTACCGACTATCTTCTCCTGCTCGATCTGTAATTTCAGATTTAGCAATGCGCGATAGAAGGCCTTTTCCTCGCGGGTGGTGGCACTGAGCATTCTTTCCTGAAGCTCGGCGGCTGATGTGTGAGTAAAGCATTTGTAAAAATTACGCTGTTTTTTGGGTGTGTCTGTCTTTTTCATCAGTAATACCTTGAAAATGTTTTGGAATCATCAACGGTTATACAAGTCTGTCAAAATGCGGACAAATAGTAAAGTGTTTGGGATATTTTTCTTGGGGCGCGGCCCATTCAACCGCATTTATAATGATCTTCTGAACGATTTCGTTGTGGAAGGTGGGGAGGGTTTCGTGGCCGGGCTGGAAGTAGAATATTCGGCCAAGTCCGCGAATAAAGCAGCAGCCAGATCGGAATATGTTTCCGTGTTCAAACCATGATGTGAATACGGTGGCATCGGGTTGAGGGATCAGGAAAGGCTCACCGTACATTTCCTCAACGGGAAGGACAAAATACTCGGGAATCCCCTTTGCAATAGGATGAGAAGGGAGGAGTGTCCAAACGATTTCTTTTTGATCTTCACCCCACATAAGACGACCGGATGTACCGACAAGCTTGCAGAAGGGCTTTGATAAATGCGAGGAATGAAGCGCGATAAAGCCCATGCCGCAATTAATGACACGGTTTATGATCTTGTTGACTAAATCGTCGCTGACTCTGTCATGCTCCATATGGCCCCACCAAATAAGAACATCAGTGTTGTTGAGAACCTCATCAGGTAATCCAAATTCTTCATCCTCAATGGCGGCAAGAGTTACCTCGTAACCTGCATCAGTCAAAAAATCTCCGATACAACCGTGTATACCGTTGGGATAAACCGCACGCACAGCGGCATCTTCTTTTTCATAATGATATTCCTGCCAAACAGTAACTTTAAGTTTTTCCGGCATAGTGTGTTTCTCCGTTTTGTTTGTTATAGGTAGGGAATCGAATAATTATAAATAATTATAAAAGATTGGGATAATACGGACAGATAGAAGGGTAGCGGCAGGAGAATTCGTCCGCGGGAGCTGCCCATTCTATTGCATTGATGATTATCTTCTGTATGGTTTCGTTGTGATAGGTGGGACAGCTTTCGTGACCGGGCTGGAAGTAGAATACCTTACCCAGTCCGCGCAAGAAGCAGCATCCCGAACGGAAGACGTTTCCGTGCTCGAACCACGATGTGAATACGGTCGCATCGGGCTGAGGAATCATAAAGGGCTCGCCGTACATTTCTTCATCGGGGAGAATGAAATGCTCGGGAATGCCTTTTGCGATCGGATGAGAGGGGAGAATGTTCCAGACGATCTCCGTTTGATTATCACCCCAAAGAAGATTTCCCGATGTACCGACAAGCTTGCAAAAGGGCTTTGATTTGTGAGCGGAGTGCAGAGCGATAAAGCCCATGCCGTAGTCAAAAACACGGCTGGCGATCTTCTCGACGATCGCATCGTCTACCTTATGGTGCTCAATATGTGCCCACCAGATAAGAACGTCTGTGTTGTCGAGAACTTCATCGCTGAGTCCCTGTCCCGGATCGATCAGGGTTGCCAATGTTACATCGTATCCTGCTTTGGAAAGAAAATCTCCTATGCAGCTGTGTATGCCATTGGGATATATGGCGCGTACGTTTTCCATTTCTCTTTCGTGGCGAAATTCATTCCAGACTGTAACACGTATTTTTCTGTTCATTGGTATGTCCTCGGTATTGTGCTAATTGTTTTATTTGGTTGATGATATAACGATTATATCACATAAAAACAGCAATTACAAGCGTGAAATGAAAAATATATTTGCGTAAAATAATTCTTGACATACGCCTCTAATTGTGGTATCATGATATAGTCGACTGACAGTCGGCTGTGCCGCAAATGGCATAGGGTATAAAAACCGAATGATCGGTTCATTACACATAAACAATTAAATATACGGAGGGTTATCGAAGCGGTCATAACGGGTGAGCGCACAAAAAACGATTGAGTATCGTTTTTTGAAGCGTGTAACGAAAATAAGAAGCCGAAGGAGCGAGCAGCGACGCACGGCGACTATATTTTCGGAAGGGCACGGCACAAAGCCTAAATGATCGGTTTGTAACACATACAATTGAATACGGAGGGTTATCGAAGCGGTCATAACGAGGCGGTCTTGAAAACCGTTTGGGAGCAATCCCACGTGGGTTCGAATCCCACACCCTCCGCCACGAAAACGCACTTTATTTTATAATAGTGCGTTTTCCTTATAAAACCTGTGTTTTCAAGCGCATAGACCAAGACATAATATGTACAACATGGTATGGAGATGATCATATGATCGGCAGTGAAAAATTTGAATTTAACGGGAAGGAACTGGATTATAGTTATATCGACTTCTGGCGCTTTCACTATTCGAATATTTATGATATACAGGGGCGAATAGCAGAATTTATTGTTGCAAAAG
>JAZSMZ010000150.1:0-11593 GCA_045536155.1 Eubacteriales bacterium | reverse complement strand
AGTGGATTTGAATGCCACTACAAGGTGATGGGGGAGATTGCGGAAAAATCCGACCGTGTCGGTGAGAAGTATCACCTCGCCGCAGGGGAGCGAATAGCGGCGTGTTGTGGGATCAAGAGTTGCAAAAAGCTTGTCCTCGGCCAAAATGCCAGCTCCGGTCAGATAGTTTGTCAGGGTTGACTTTCCGGCATTGGTATATCCGGCAATAGCGATCTGCTTTATGCCCGAGCGGTCGCGGCGGCCGCGCATCGTTGCGCGGTTCTTCTCGATCTCGGCGAGCTGCTCGCGAAGTGCGGCCATGCGGCGCTTTAAGTGACGACGGTCGGTTTCGAGCTTCGTTTCGCCCGGTCCGCGCATTGCAATATTACCGCCCTGCTGACGGGAGAGCTGTGTGCCCTTACCGATAAGTCGGGGAGAGGTATACTGAAGCTGTGCGAGCTCGACCTGGATCTTACCCTCGTTTGTGGTAGCGTGAAGGGCGAAGATATCCAAAATTAGCATCGAGCGGTCGATAACGCGCACGTCACCCCCGAAAACCTCCTCGAGATTTTTGATCTGAGACGGCGAAAGCTCGTCGTCGAAGATGACAAGGCCCACGTTATTTATCTTACAGCTGTCGCTAAGTTCTTCGGCCTTTCCGCTTCCGATATAGGTCGCGGGGTCGGGATTCTGTCTGTTCTGGATGACTTTTCCGACTGTAACGATGCCTGCAGTATCGGCAAGCCGCTCAAGCTCGTCGAGCATCGCCTCGACATCGTCATTTGAACGGCAGTCCACGCCGACAAGCAACGCGCGGCTGTCTTTTTCGTTTATTTCAATATTTGAATTCATAAATACTCCGATTTGTGTAGAAAAATAGGTGCAGGTAAGAAAAAACAAAAAGCGGTCTTATGCAACGATGCACAAGACCGCCCTGACGAATGTCGTCGTTGAACGGATTCCGCCAATAATTCCTTTCAGAACTATTATTTGCCGGAAGCTGCGAGACGCTTCTTGAACTTGTCAACACGTCCGCCGGCGTCAACAAATTTCTGCTTGCCGGTGAAGAACGGGTGGCACTTGGAGCAAATTTCAACGCGGAGATCGCCCTTGGTGGAACGGCAGGGTACTTCGTTGCCGCATGCGCATCTGATAACGCATTCTTTGTATTCGGGATGGATGCCTTCCTTCATTTTAAATACACCTCTTTCATAAATTCGCACGGAATTTGCCGTGCACATAAATCAACTTGTATATTATAGCATAGCTTTTTTGTCAAAGCAAGAGTATATGATAAAATTTACAATTAAGACATTTTTGCGCCGCCGTTTTCATCGCACGCGCACTCATCCGACCTATTGCATTTTGCCCTTAATTGTGATATAATAATCAAAAATAGCAAGAAAGGGGACAAAGTGCATGAAAAAAAAGAATGCAAACAAGACGGAAGCCACTGACGCTCCCGTTATATACACTACCCTTTCTCATCATGCCGAAATTGAATTCGTTGAGCGCAAATCGGTCTTTTACGGCAACGCCGCACCTGTTAAAACGCCTGAAGAAGCTATCGAATTTGTAAATTCGATTCGCTCGAAATATCCCGATGCCACCCACAACGTTTACGCTTACCTGATCGGTGCAAACGTCACGCGCTTTTCCGATGACGGCGAACCATCAGGAACAGCAGGTATGCCGGTGCTTGACGTTATCCGCAAAACGGGCTTTACCGATGCCGCTATTGTCGTTACCCGATATTTCGGCGGAATACTTCTCGGCGCAGGAGGCCTTGTCAGAGCGTATTCTACCACGGCAAAGCTTGCCGCCGAAGCCGCAGGGATAGTTTCATTTGAGCCATTTACCACTTTCCGCCTGCGAGTCAACTATTCCGACTATCAGCGCATCGACCCGATACTTCAGCGATATGACGTACGCCGCGACAGCAGCGATTTTTCAAACGAGGTATGCCTTAATTTGGCCATCAAAAAGCCTCAATTTGACTCTCTGCGCGACACTCTCATCGAAAGTACTGCAGCGCGTGCTCTCATAGACGTTACGGGAGAAAGATTTGATTCATAAATAAATGCAAAAAGAGGATGCAACGTGCATCCTCTTTTTTGTTTTAGGTGTTTTTAAGAATAACGCCCTCAACAACGTCGGCTGTATGCTCGCCGCTGTCGAAGCAGCTTTCGAGAGTATCGTAGATCGATCTCCAGATAATGATCTGCTTTGCATCATCGCACTCGCCGAAAAGTGTAGTAACGGCGTTCCAATGCACTGTATCGGCATCGCTCTCGATACGGTTAATATCAATAAGAAGATCTTTGAGATTGGCCGACTTTTTGTAATTGACAAACTCGGTGCAAACGGTATTGAGCTTCCGGCACATTTCAACGAGCAGCTCGGTAAATGCGATAACGTCGGGACGGAGAGCCGTTACACGGAACATTGCAACTTCGCGGATAACCTCGTCGATGCTGTCGACTACGTTATCGAATTCTGCAACGAGCTCTAAAATATCCTCGCGCTCCAACGGAGGAACGAATTCGCGGATCAAATTGTTGATAACGTCATGCTTGATGCTGTCTGCCTCATGCTCGATCGTGTGGATCTTATCCATTTCAGACTGAATGTTATCCGCCGAAAAGTTTTTAAAGAAATTATCAAGAGTCTCTGCAGCAGCGCAGGCCTTTTTGGAAAAATCAATAAACGCTCCGAAATAATCAAATCTTTTTGCCATTTTTATAATCCTCTCACTCTGTAAAATCGTTGATTTTTATCCGAATATCAATAAAAGCAGCTTAACTGCGGCAAATCCGAGCAGTCCGCAGCCCGGGAAGGTAAGAATCCAGGTCAGCACCATTTCTTTAACGGTTACCCAGTTTACAGCCGAGATGCGCTTTGATGCGCCGACTCCCATAATAGCGGTCGTCTTTGTATGAGTTGTACTTACAGGCATACCGGTGACCGATGCAACAAGCAGGCAGAGCGATGCGGCAATATCCGCCGAAAAGCCCTGATACGTTTCAAGCTTAACCATGCCGAATCCGACCGATTTGATTATCTTATATCCGCCGATCGACGTTCCGAGCGCCATTACGACCGAGCAAAGCACCATCAGCCAAATCGGGATCGCAAACGATCCGCTTCCTCCGCCGCCGTTTACAAGATAGATTCCAAGGAGGAACACGCCCATAAACTTCTGACCGTCCTGTGCGCCGTGCATAAATGCCATTGCGGCGCCGCCCGCTATCTGCGCCTTCGAGAAGAAGGGGTTGGTCTTTCGTCTGTCTGCATTTTTAAACAGCCATTCATTCAGCTTTACAGTGAAAAAACCAAATCCGAATCCGAGGAAGGTCGAAAGGCCGAGACCGTAAAGAACTTTGACCCATTCAGCGGGATTAATGCCGCCAAAACCGTTATGAAGGGCTATTGCCGCACCCGAAATGCCCGCAATCAGCGCGTGGCTTTCACTTGTGGGAATGCCGAACTTCCAAGCCGCTACCGCCCAGACAACAATTGCTATGAGCGCGGCGCAAAGTGCAATCGATGCATGATGCGTATTACCGCTGAAATCTACCATATTATATATGGTGGCGGCAACCTGATTGTTAATAAGAGTCATTACAAATACGCCAAAGAAATTCATTACCGCGGCCATAATAATGGCGGCTCGCGGACCTATCGCGCGTGTTGCAATACAGGTTGCGATCGCGTTTGGTGCATCTGTCCAACCGTTGACAAATATTACTCCAAGTGTCAGCAAAACAGTAATAACTGCAGCGGGGCTCGATATCATCATCGATAAGAAGTCCATCAGTTGAAGCTGTTCCATATTGTTGCTACTCCGTTAGATTAAATTTCGGATATATTATTTGTACCAATATCCTTTTTATGCCGTAATTGATCGGATACGTTATTATTCGCTAACAGATCCAATCAAAGATAATTATAGCATCAACTGCGATTATTGTCAATCACTTTCACATGGCTCGATTGTTTATGTAATCTTTCAACAAAAAAGCATTATCGTAGTTGACAAGTTGACCAATGCCGATTTTTTTTCGTTTTAAAATTTACCGTAAGTTAATTGCTTTTTTTGCGCCGTTATGGTAGAGTAATAAACAGTTAATAAATATGAAGGAAAATAACATGATTTTTATACATACGTCATTGAAAGGAGGGCTGTGATTTGCTTAAGCGTAAGGTATTGCACGAAAAGATGAGCGAAGCATTAGCCTCCGTTCTTCCCATAACCTTGATCGTTGCTGTTCTGGCGCTCTTTTTTATTCCGCTTGACAGCTCGCTCTTCCTTTCATTTTTAATAGGATCGGCAATGATAATCGTCGGCATGGCCTTTTTTACATTCGGATCGGACATCTCGATGAGTCAGATAGGCACTCACATCGGTGCAAAGCTGACAAAATCGCGCAGGATATGGCTGATCGTGCTCATAAGCTTTGCTTTGGGCGTGATAATCACTATCGCCGAGCCCGATCTTACCGTTTTGGCAACAAACGTGCCCGCCATCAACTCAACCGTCCTTATCCTCACCGTTTCGGTGGGCGTCGGTCTGTTTTTGATGCTCTGCATGATCCGCATCCTTTTCGGCATACAGCTCAAATGGCTGTTTGTCATCTTCTACGCGCTGATCTTCATCCTTGCTTATTTTGCCGACAAGAATTTTCTTTCGGTCGCATTTGATTCGGGCGGAGTTACAACAGGTCCGATCACCGTCCCCTTCATAATGGCCCTCGGTGTGGGTGTTGCATCCATCAGAAGCGACGAAAAGGCGAAATCGGACAGCTTTGGTCTTGTTGCCCTCTGCTCGATCGGTCCTATTTTGTCGGTACTGCTGTTAGGATTTATCTATCGCGGCGAGGCCGCTCCTTCGGTTATCGACGTAAGCAAATTCGAATACACGTCGGAGATAGGCTGGAAATATCTCTGCGACACTCCCCATTTCATGCTTGAAGTGGCGATAGCCCTTCTGCCCATCGTGGCATTCTTCATGCTTTTTCAGATAATATCGCTTCGAATGAAGCGTCTTCCCTTCCTTCGAATCTGCATCGGTCTTGTTATCACCTATATAGGACTCGTACTCTTCTTAACGGGCGTAAACGTCGGATTCCAGTCGCTCGGATACGTGCTCGGAGGTCAGATCGCCGATTCGCCCTTCAAGTGGCTGCTTATACCGCTTGCAATGCTGATGGGTTGGTTCATCATCAATGCCGAGCCTGCCGTTCACGTGCTCAACAAGCAGGTAATGGAGCTGAGCGCAGGCGCTATTTCGGAGCGCGCGATGGGGCTCAGCCTCTCAATAGCGATCTCGGCAGCAATGGGACTTGCGATGCTCCGCGTGCTCACCGGCATATCGATAATGTATTTCATGCTCCCCGGTTATATAATTGCACTTGTGCTCGCTTTCTTTGTACCCAAAACCTTTACCGCGATCGCCTTTGACTCGGGCGGGGTCGCATCGGGTCCGTTGACCGCATCGTTCATGCTTCCCTTCGCGATGGGTGCCTGCTCCTCTCTCGGCGGCAACATAATGACAGATGCATTCGGTCTTGTCGCCATGGTCGCAATGATGCCCCTTATCACCGTCCAGATCATGGGTGCTATATCGGTAGTTAAGGGTCGCCGCGCCGAAAGAACGGCAGAGAGCGATCTCTATTCGGACAGCGACATCATCGAGCTTTGGGAAATGTAATTTTTACGGAGGTAATGGGATAAATGATTTTATACAATGTTATAACGATAGTTGACCGTTCGTCGCTTCCCACCCTTCACGGCATCTGCGAGGAATTAAAGCTTCCTCTTGTGCTCACAAATCTCGGTCAGGGTACGGCAACCGACGAGCATCTCAGTCTGCACAATCTCAGCGCCACCGAAAAGGCGATAGTCAGCACGGTTGCCGACGGCGAGCTGCTCAAAAAGATCACCCGCCAGGCAAAGCAGAAGATGTTTATAGATATCCCCGGCAACGGAATCATGATGGCTATACCGCTCAAAAGCGTATGCGGTCAAAAGACACTTGCCTACATCACAAACGGCATGACAGCCAAAGAAGGAGGAAAACCCGAAATGCAATTCGAACATGAGCTTATAATCGTTGTATTAAATGAAGGATATTCGGACGATATAATGGAAGCCGCACGCAGTGCAGGAGCAACGGGAGGCACCGTCTTGCACGCCAAAGGCACTCTAAAGGAGAGCGATGCAAAGTTCCACGGGCTTTCCTTGGCAGAAGAAAAGGATATGATATATATCGTTGCATCAAAAGAGAAAAAAGCACCTATCATGAAGGCGATCAACGAATGCTCGGCAAAAAATAAAGAATTCGGAGCCTTCTGCTTCTCGCTGCCTATCTCCGAGGTATCGGGTCTGAGAAAGTTCGACGAGGAATAAAGAGGAATAAAACAAAAAGCTGCACGGTGTGCAGCTTTTTTATTTAATTCATGCATTTAACAACGAACGATCCGCTTTTTTTGTATATCACATCAACTGTGCCGAATATGGTGCGAAGCTTTTTTACCGTGCTTTCGGCGCCGTGTTTTTTCATTATTACTATATAGAACGCTCCGCCTACGCAAAGATGGTCGCGTGCGCCCTCATACATACGGTGAAGTATCTCTTTTCCCGCATGGATAGGGGGATTGAGTGTAATAATATCAAATTTTCGTCCTTCGAGTGAGTCAAAGCAATCGGACAGCACCGATTCGCCCTCAACTCCGTTTACCTTGCGATTAAACGTTGCAAGCTCGAGCGCGCGCTCGTTTACGTCGGCTTGGGTAAGAGTGAGCCCGTACGTTGCGGCAAGTATTATTCCGATGCATCCGTATCCGCATCCGAGATCGAGCAGGCTGCCCTTGGCGTTCGTGATCTGCGACATCAAAAGCGCGCTTTCGCTGTCAACGTGATCGCGCGAAAAAACGCCCGCATCGGTGCGAAAGCGGAATATCTTTGTGCCGAATCCGTAATTGAACTCGCTGTATTCGTGCTGTAAATTGGGATCGTTTTCAAAATACTGCGGCATGACGTGTAAAATCCTTTCGATATAGCCTCACTTTTAACAGCGCGGCATATCAAATATAACACATCATTTTCATTCTGTCAAGCACATCACTTGGGACGTCCGCGAAAAATTATCGCCGAAAAAAAGCCGAATACCAGTGCCGCAGAAATCCCCGCCGCAGTTGCCTCAAGTCCGCCGAGAAGCGCACCAATGAGTCCCCTCTCGTCGACCGCATTTCGCACTCCCTCGGCAAGGAGATGACCGAATCCGGTCAGCGGTACGCTCGCACCGCATCCGGCAAAATCGAGCAGCGGTTTATACAGTCCGAATGCGGATATGATCACTCCCGCACACACATATCCGACGAGGATTCGTGCAGGAGTCAGCTTTGTGCGGTCGATGAGGATCTGCGCGATGACGCAGAATATGCCGCCAACGGCAAATACCCAAACATACTGCATTTTATTCGTCCTCCTTATCCGATACAATGTGTACAAGATGGGCCACACCGGGTATCGTTCTTCCCTGCTTTAAGGCATCGGGGCTCATCAGTGCGCCCGTGCCGACAAACAGCAGATCGCCGATCTCGCCCTTGGCGATTTTCCGAAGAAGATGACAGGCCAAAGTTACAGCCGAGCATCCGCATCCCGAGCCGCCCGAATGGACGTCCTGCGCGCTTTGGTTGTAGATCAGAATACCGCAGTCGGTGCATACCTTCGATATATCGTATCCTTTATCGTTTACGAGCTCGAGCAGTATCGAGTGCCCCTCGTATCCCAGATCACCCGTCGCAATAAGCGATATGTCGTCGGGCGATTTGCCGCTCTCGTCGAGATAACGTACGATCGTGTCGGCGGCAGCAGGCGCCATAGCCGCGCCCATGTTGTTGGCATCGCTGATACCGCGGTCAACGGTGCGCCCTATCATGACCTGGTCCACTCTTGCCCTGTAAAGTCCCTTGTTTTCCCGCTCGATTATAAATGCTCCCGAACCCGTCACCGTCCATTGCGAGGTGGGCGCGCGCTGACTGCCGTATTCGAGCGGAAAGCGAAACTGCCGCTCGGCCGCCCCGTTATGCGACGACGTCACCGCCGCCGCGCGGTTGAAATATCCCGCATTGACGCACATCGATGCGAGCAAGATCGATTCGGCCGCCGTCGAGCATGCGCCGTACAGTCCGCAAAAGGGGATATCGTAGGATAAAAGTCCGTATGCCGACGAGGTACACTGATTGATAAGATCGCCTGCAAACAAAGCGTCAATGTCGCATGGCTCATAATTGCCCTTTTTCAGCGCAAATTCAAGGGTCATTCGCTGCATCTCAGCTTCCGCCTTTTCCCATGTGTCCGAAAAAAACTCGTTTTTTCCGTCATGATAGTCGAGCAGATCTCCGAGCGGTCCGTCGTGCTCGTGCTCTCCGCCAACCGCGGCGGCATATGATATAAACGGCTTGTTTTTAAGCTTGACTATTCCCTTTTGCATCACATCACTCCGCACATTTTCAATATCCAATATATCACGCCGTAAATTACCGACGCGACAACACCGTAAAGTATAACGGGTCCTGCAATGGCAAATATCTTGGCGCCAAGTCCGAGCACAAGTCCCTCCGATTTTGAATCGATTGCGCACGATGCCACGGCATTGGAAAAACCGGTTATAGGTACCAAAGTCCCTGCTCCCGCGTGATGAGCCAATTTGTCGAAAATTCCGAGTCCCGTAGTGAGAGAGGCAAGAAGGATGAGCGTGACCGAGACTAAGGTAGCGGCACTTTTTTCATCGGTATACATACTGTAAAGCGAAAGAAGTACCTGCCCGAGCGTGCAGATGGCTCCACCTGTTATAAATGCCCATACACAGTTTTTGACAATAGGCGATTTTTTAGCGTGTGCATCGCTGAATTTTTGATATGCACCCATATTTTTTAGTATCCTCCGAATGTTTTTGAAGATATTTTTTGCAAAAGCAGGAGATATTATACATTCGTCTTTTTTGTTTCCTTACCTGCCATATATTTATCAATGACAAATGCGCTTTTGTCATGTATAATATTATTGAAAAAGAAAGGAGGAAGAAAATGAAGCGCCGTATACGTTTTACGCCGTGCAAGCTGTCGCTTTACGTTTTGCACACTTTTTTGCCCCTTATCGCCGCAAGTGCATTCCTAAGTCTCCTCCACCTTGTCACCGCCTCGCCCGAAGATATGCTTACCACCGCCAAGATAACCTTCGCCTCGCTTGAGCACATTCTGATGTCACTTTGCATCACTGTATCATCGTGCGCTCTTTGCGAATGGGGTAACAAACAGCAATAAAAAAGCCGCCCAAAAGGCGGCTTTTGAATATTTGTACCAAAATCAGATAACGAGGGAGGGAGCATTGTAGATTCTTGCGGCAAGCTCCTGATTGAGCATATAAAGGCTCTTGGGATCGGAACCGAAAAGCTCCATTTTTGTAATAAGATCGTTAGCGTTGGTCTCTTCCTCACCCTGCTCCTTTACAAACCAGTCAAGGAACTGCATGGTGCGGAAATCCTTTACCTCATAAGCGGCGGCGTAGATATCGTTGATGAGTGAAGTAACGTATTCCTCATGCTCGAGTCCCGCTTTGAGAACGTCCATATGGCAGGTGATGGTCTTTTCGGGCTTGTCGATCGCCTCAAGGGTGACCTTCTGATTCTCATTCTGCAAATACTTATAGAAAAGCATTGCATGATCTCTTTCTTCCTGCGCCTGGATCATATACCAATTTGCAAATCCGTCGAGTCCGGCATCATCAAAATAATTGGAGAACTGCAGATAAAGATATGCGGAATAAAATTCTTTGTTGATCTGCTGATTGAGCAGCGCACGCACCTTTTCGTTCATCATCGTAATTATCTCCTTACAAAAAATCATTTAAAAAATGGATTGCAAAATCCTCTGCAATACAATTATAACACTGATTTCGTGAACATTTCAATATATTTTTATTATTTCTTGCGCTATTGAGCGCCTTTGGGTCGGTGACGTCATTTAAAAAAAGCACGTTTTAAACGTGCTTTTTGGCGGAGGGTGTGGGATTCGAACCCACGTGGGATTGCTCCCAATAATACACGATAATACTAAAAATCCGTCAATTAGTGTTTTGAATTGTATAGACTTAACACAGCAAACATCAATGGAAAAGGCTTCTTGCTTTATTAA
Organism: Eubacteriales bacterium; assembly: GCA_045536155.1. Taxonomy (GTDB): domain Bacteria; phylum Bacillota; class Clostridia; order Oscillospirales; family CAG-272; genus JAZQNC01. The sequence continues at coordinate 1,415 of JAZSMZ010000150.1, read as the reverse complement.
AGGTTAATATAATAATTTACGAGTCTAATCCAAAAGCTATTCGAATCAGAAATCATAATATATACAACAACCCCAAGAATGAATATTGCTATCGGAATAAGTTGTTTCACATCTTTCTTTGTTATACATTTAACAATTGAATATAGTGTCAAACACAAAGACAAAAGAATGAAAAAGCCAAGCAAAAGAGGTGTCAATATACCTAAAACCACCTCTGCACCAAGACTGTATGTATCTGCCCATTCTGCAAGATAGTTTATCAAAGGGTCACAAACAAAAAATGAAATAACAATAATCGCATTTATAAAAATCAGTTTTTTCATTTCTACATACCGTCCTTTTTCTTATTATACCACAAATAAAAAATAACCGCAACCCTTTGTATCAAGATTACAATTGTTTTTTGCCTTAAACTAGTGAAAAGGTCAAAAAAGAGGTAATTGCGAACAAAGGGTCAACTTTTTACGGCTATTTCATAATACTTTGTATGATAAACACAAGCCGGTTTCTTTTTTGATTTTAAAAAAACGATATAAAAAGAATCACCAATATTCGAGTATGAATAAACCATTTTATTCACCACAACTCTACCTTGACGGAAATATAGCGCGTTTTCATTTTCTGTTCGGTGATAATACGAAACATATTCTATAGCTTTTTGACAAAGCTTTTCTTCTGTAAATTCAATCTTTCCGCTTTTTATTTTATAAAGATCCAAATAGTAGTAGCAGACAAGAAAAATCGCCAAAAATGGAATTACAAAAGCGCCAATAGGTATTGCAATGTAAGGGGTGGAAAAAGAAAAACGATCATTATGTAAATATGTTCCATTTATATATGCGACGATATGTACAACATAACAAATTATTGATACAAATAAAAAGGCGGTCAGCCAAATCGTAAGAGCCTTTCTCTTATTGAGCTCGGTCAAAAGTTCTCGCTGTATATTTTGTTTTGTGAGCATTTGTTTTTTCACAGAATCTTCACCTCGCTTTGTATTATTATACCACACTTGCGCAAATAAATCAAGGCGCAGCCTTGTATCTTTAATGAAATCGTGCTACGCACGATGAACTCCGAGCGAGGCTCGGATGAAATCTTCGGCGTGCCGCCTCAGAAGAAATTAAATCCGCCTCTCATAATCCCACGAAGCGGGATTTCATCGCTAAGCGATTTCATCTACCGCAGGTGGATTTCTTCCGCAGAAAGCGGATTTAGTTAAAAAAAAGCACACATTGTCTTGGTAGACAAATGTGTGCTTTTTGTCTATCGACTATAAAAAAGATATTTTCCGGTTTTTGTGATCGGATTTGAACCTACACCATGCTCATATTTTATATTATAAGTCAATTATTTGTCTGCGATGCAAGTTTCATAAGTTCTAATATATCAGCCTCATTCATAAACGGCAAAAA
>JAZSMZ010000147.1:0-6540 GCA_045536155.1 Eubacteriales bacterium | reverse complement strand
TAATGATTAATTAATTCTTTAAATATTAATTCTTTATACATCTTTATATGATAATGTTTATATTTATATGTGTTTTTATATAAGCGAAAAACCTTCGTTTCAAAGTAATCTTCATAAATACTCTGAATTTTATTTGCACTGTACTCATTTTTGCTGACATACCCTGCCGATTATTGCTTAAATATGGTTATTCAAAAATTATTATGGAACTTTTTTAACTATTTTTTAAAAAACTCTTGCCTTTTTTAGAATTATTATGTAAAATAGTATCATGCGGTAATATTTTTTCCCGCACTAAAATATTTTGGAGGATCACCATGAAAAAACTTCTCACACTGTTCCTTGCTGCAATTATGGTTGTTTCTGCTTTCAGCTTCGTTGGCTGCCAGAGCAACGACAACACTGATACTCCCGCTGATTTCAAAGTTGGCGCTATCTACATAAACAGCAAGAACGACACCGCAGGTTACACCTATGCACATCATAACGGCATCGTTACCGCTATGAAAGAGCTCGGCCTTGACGTTGACAAGCAGCTCTTCATCGTTGACGAAGTTCCCGAAGATACCGCAAAGGTTAAGGCAGCTGTTGATACCCTCGTTGGTAACGGCGTTAACATTATTTTCGGTATTTCCTTCGGCTACATTGACGCTATGGAAGCTTGTGCAGCTGAATATCCCAACGTAATTTTCTCTCACGGCACCGGCTACAAGAGCAATGACACCAACTTCAACAACTATTTCGGACGTGCATATCAGGCTCGTTACCTCGCAGGTATCGCTGCAGGTCTCAAGACCCTCGAAACCGGCAACAACAACGTAGGTTACGTTGCAGCATTCGGTACCGAATATGCTGAAACCGCTTCCGGTATCAACGGATTCGCTCTCGGCGTTATGGCAGTTAACCCCAATGCAACCGTTACCGTTAAGAAGCTCGGCGCATGGGCAGATGAGATCAACGAAAAGGCATTCACCGAAGAGCTCATCAACTCCTATGGCTGCGGTGTTATTTCTCAGCACTGCGACTCCGCACAGCCTCAGATCGCTGCTCAGGCAGCTAACGTATTCGGCTGCGGATACAACTCTGATATGACCAAGGATGCTCCCAAGGCTCACCTTACCGCTGCTATCTGGAACTGGAACGTATACTATGGCACCGCCATCAAGGCTGCTATGGAATGCGAAAAGGCTGCAGATTTCGTTTCCACTATGGGCACCCCCGCATACTACGGCGGTCTCAAGGAAGGCTTCGTTGACATTTCTCCCATTACCGAAAACTGCGCTCCCAACACCCAGAAGGCTATCGACACCGTTCGCAAGATGATCGTTGACGGCGAATGGGATGTATTCTCGGGCGTTAAGCTCACTATCACTGCTGACGGCGAAGTTACCATGGCTGATGCAGATCTCGTTGACAACCAGGGCAACGTAATCGTTGCTGCAGGCGGCGAATCTGTTGCTGACGGCGTTATCACCGGCACCATGAACTACTACGTAGCAGGCGTAATCGAAGGTTAATGATTCTATTGAAACGGGGTCGGCTTTCCGGCCGATCCCGTTTTATATTTTTTTAATCAGAATACAGTAAATTATTTTTTTAGTTTATTGTCTTGTGCTTAAAAAGTTAACAAGGAGGGCTCCATGTCGGAAAAATACACCATTGAAATGAAGGGCATCACGAAGTCTTTCGGCAAGGTGGTTGCAAACAAGGACATAAATCTCGGTGTCAAGCAGGGTGAAATACTCGCATTGCTCGGCGAGAACGGTTCGGGAAAGACCACCCTTATGAATATGCTTTCGGGAATTTATCGACCCGACAGCGGTCAGATATTCGTTGACGGCAAGGAAGTGTCCATCGGCTCGCCCGAAATCTCAAAAAAACTCGGCATTGGTATGGTTCATCAGCATTTTAAACTGGTTGACATATTCTCTGCCGCAGATAATATATGGATGGGCAAGGAAAAATCCGGATTGGTCCTCAGCAAAAAGCGCTATTCTGAAATTGAGGATATTGCCAATAAATTCGGCTTTGAAATTGACCCGAAAAAGAAGGTCTATAATATGGCCGTCTCCGAAAAGCAGACCCTTGAAATAATCAAGGTTCTCTACTATGGTGCAAAGATCATTATTCTCGATGAGCCCACTGCGGTTCTTACCGTTCAGGAAATAGACAAGCTCTTTGGCGTTCTTCGCCGCATGAAGGAAGAAGGACACTCGATAATTATTATCACACACAAGCTAAACGAGGTAATGGAAATATCTGACCGTGTTGCAATACTCCGCAAAGGTGAGTACATCACAACGGTCAACACCTCAGAGACAAACGAACAGCAGCTTACCGAGCTTATGGTCGGACACAAGATCGACCTCAACATCGAACGCCCCGTAGTTGAAAAAACGCGCCCTCTGCTCGAGGTGCGCGATCTTACCATTAAAAACGAAGAGGGAGCTGTTGCCATCGACGGCGTAAGCTTCTACATCCGCGGCGGCGAGATACTGGGTGTTGCCGGTATTGCAGGATGCGGCCAAAAGGAGCTCTGCGAAGCTATCGCGGGACTTTTGCCCATCGAATCGGGACAGATGATCCACAAAGGTGAAAACATCGTCGGCCTTTCACCAAAGGCGATACTCGACAAGGGAATTTCGATGTCCTTCATCCCCGAGGACCGTCTCGGTATGGGGCTTGCCCCGTCTATGTCGATAACCGACAACATGCTTCTCAAAAAATATAACGACAGCAAGGGTCCGTTTGTTGACCGCAAGACAGGCAGAGCCGATGCAGAGGATGTTATCCGTGGGCTTGAGGTTGTAACCCCCTCTACAGAGATCCCCGTTCGACGTCTGTCGGGAGGAAACGTACAGAAGGTACTTCTCGGACGCGAGATAAAGGCAGGACCTAACGTCATTGTTACCGCATACCCCGTGCGCGGACTTGATATTAACTCGTCATACGTTATTTATGATATCCTCAATCGTCAGAAAAAGGACGGTGTAGGCATACTTTTCGTCGGTGAGGACCTTGACGTCATGCTCGCCCTTTGCGACAAGATAATGGTTCTCTGCCACGGTAAACTGATGGGAGTAGTTCACGCTCACAAGACGAGCAAGGAAGAGCTCGGTCTTATGATGACAGGAGCCCTCGATCTGACTGCGGAAAAATCTGCCGGCATTGCAAAGGATACTCTCTTTAAAGATGCTGACAACAGTCAGAACGGCAAGAGTGAGGAGGTGTAAACGTGGGATTCCATATTGTAAAACGCGATAATTGTCCTTTATGGAAGAAAGCGGTGCTTTACGTTTCTGCGGTTCTTATCGCTCTGATAATCGGTGCTGTCATATTATTTGCCATCGGTGTAAATCCCTTTAAGTATTACGCAAAAATGTTTACACTCGGCACTGTAGGCAATCCGATAGCATACAAAGCTTTCATGAACTATCTTGATGAATTTGTGCCTCTCGCGCTTACGGCAGTTGCACTCTCGCTTGCATTCAAGATGCGATTCTGGAACATCGGAGGCGAAGGTCAGTTCATCGTGGGCGCGATAACGGCTTCCTTTGTCGCTATCAAATTCGGTCCTTCCCTTCCCGAAATTGTAACTTTAATCCTCATGTGCGTATGCGCCATGCTGACTGCGGGACTTTACGGTCTCATTGCCGGATTGCTGAAGGTTAAATTCGGCACAAACGAAACGCTCATGACGCTCATGCTCAACTACATAGCACTCTATGTTTTGTTTTACATCGGCGAAACAAAAGCGCCATGGAATATTTTCCTTCAGGAAAGCTCGGCGCGTTCTTTCTTCAAGGATTTTTCACAGTCTGCTTCATTTGCCGAGATTAGTCTGGGCGGCAATTTTAAGCTGAATATTTGTGTGATCCTTACCTTGCTTATCGGTATCCTTATTTATTTCTACATGAAGCATACAAAGCAAGGTTATGAGATAAATGTAGTCGGTGACAGCATCGGAAGCGCAAAATATGCCGGCATGAAGGTTAACAAAATTATACTCAGAACAATATTCCTGTCAGCCTCTCTTATCGGTCTCGGTGCGGCATTCAAGGTCGGAAGCGTGGGAACGCTCTCAACGTCCTTTACCGATGACGTGGGTTGGACGGGTATAATCGTTGCATGGCTTGCAAAACTCAATACCGGCGCGATATTTGTCGTATCTGCCCTTATCTGCGTTTTGCAGTACGGTTCTACCGCCGCAGCCGCAACGTTTTCACAAGTTGATTCGAGCTTTGCGAACATGCTTCAAGGAATTATTCTCTTCCTTGTTCTCGCTGCAGATTTCTACACACGTTTCAGCATAGTTTTTTCGAAAAAAGGTAGCAAGGAGGAACATAACAATGGATAAACTCAGTGTTATCACCTTCTTCATTCACAACATAATCGTATTGAATATTCCCCTTCTTTACGGAACGGTCGGAGAGATCGTAGTTGAGAAATCGGGAAGTTTGAACCTCGGTGTCGAGGGTATTATGGCTGTCGGCGCAATCTTCGGATACATCTGCGGATGCTACACAAACAGCCTCGGAATCGGAATTCTGACCGCGTTTGCCATGGGCGCTCTCTGCGGACTTCTCTTTGCCGCACTTACCGTTTCGATGCAGGCAAATCAGAATATCACCGGTCTTACTCTTACAACCTTCGGTCTGGGTATTTATTTCTTCGTAGGAAACGGTCTTAAAGCCGTCAACTGGCCGGTAATGGCTGATTATTCTGACATCACCTCCGGTTTTGCGGATATTTCTATTCCGTTCCTGTCGGATATTCCGGTCATTGGACAAGGATTGTTCAGTCACAATATTTTTGTATATCTCGGAATTGCAATCGCGATACTTATGTGGTGGTATCTTAAGCACACTACTTTGGGACTCAAGCTTCGTGCAATCGGCGAAAATCCCGGTTCTGCGGACTCGGTTGGTATCAATGTAAAGCTTATGAAATACATACACATCTGCCTGGGATGCGGCATCATGGGTATCGGCGGATACTATATGGCCCTTAATATGTCGGGCTCGTTCAACAGCAGCTGTTGGATAAACGGTTACGGTTGGATCGCCGTAGCGCTCGTTATATTTGCAAACTGGAATCCTGCTCTTGCAATACTCGGTACATTTGTTTTCGGTTTCTTCAACACTCTTCGCGTTTCCGGAAACAGCCTTGCATCTGCCTTCCCCGAAGTTCTCGGCTGGCTTGCAAAAATACCCACACAGCTTTATCAGGCGCTCCCCTTCATTATCACAGCAATCGTACTTGTTGCCATGTCTATACGCAATAAGCGTGGCGGAAGCGGTCTGCCCGCCTCTCTCGGACTGAACTATTTCAGAGAGGAAAGATAAGTTAAGTTATTGAATTCATCCAAGCAAAAAAACACCTCATGTAAAACGTGAGGTGTTTTTTTGTTGTATTTATTTTTTATGCCAAGGCGACCATGCTGAAAACGAGAGCGAAAAGCGCAACCGTTTCGCAAAGACCTACAACGGTAATGTACTGTGAAAAGCCCTTGCCGGTTTCGGCCAATGCATCTGCACCTGCGGCGCCTGCTTTACCCTGGAATATTGCGGAAGCGGCCATTGCGATGCCCGATGCGATGCCAAGTCCCAAAAGGAATGCGGGATCGGCAGCTGAGGACTTCATCTGCTGCATGAGAAGGAAGCCGTAGATAGTCTGTGTAAGGGGAGCACCTGCGAAAACGGTGAGAATGAAGGGTGCGGCCTTATTACTCATATAACACTTTTTCCAGGCGCCTATTGATGCCTGTCCGGCAATTCCGATGCCGATAGCCGAGCCGATAGCAGCAATACCCATAGTCAATGCTGTTGCTAATAATCCTAAATTCATGATGTTTTTTCTCCTTATATAATCAAATTATTCTTCAAAGGGTTTAAATTTGTGGCCACTCCACGACATATCGAGATGTGAGGAGAATTCCAAGGTGTTGAGTCTGATGCCGTGAACGATGACCGACAGCACATTCAGTATCATATTGAGTCCGTGTCCGAACACCAACAGTACGATGGCAATTATCATTAACATGAAATTGCCGAGCAGTGGCGACGCCAGCTCGTTTACCGTAGCAGAAATCGCCGCGCCTGCAAGTCCGACAGCCCAAAGCCGTATGTACGAAACGATATCCGAAAACACATTTACCACACCAAGCAAAACAGATACAATGTTTTTCAGGCTTGAAAGTATAGATTTAATTATGCTTCCTTCATAATTTGAAAATACGAAACTTAGGACAAATCCTATACCAATCAGTGCGATAGCGACCGTTCCTACGGGAATAACGCCTATAATCAGTCCAAAGCTGAACACCTCAGCATTTACAACAAAACTCAGCACCAAATAGTAGATACCCAAAAGCTGTAATATCGAACCGATATCGCCAAGTATTTTAATTGACCTTTTGTTCCTTAAGGCACCTTTTATATGCGCAACTGTAAGCTGTATCAGCGCCAGTGAGAAACAGAATATCTGCAAATTTTGAGCTGTAGTGAGTCCTGCTGTGCCATTGGTCCAGAACGGATACCA
>JAZSMZ010000066.1:0-7714 GCA_045536155.1 Eubacteriales bacterium | reverse complement strand
GGTTTCAAGTGTTGTCTTCCTAAGACCGCTTGGCCTCCGACTTTGTCCTGCCGAGAAGTTATTTCCCCTCTCGCGGACCTCTTCGTCGAGCCCGTCCTTTAATTTTGAGATAAACTTATCCGCATTTACGTAGCGGCAGACCTCCATTACCTCCTCGTCGGATACGTTTTCCATACGGAGAAGGATATTCGATCGAACAGTGCCGGAGAAGATGAAAACATCCTGAAGCATTTGTCCGAAATGACGGCGAAGCGACGATATTTTGATCTTTCTGATATCGACGCCGTCGATAAGGATCTGTCCCTTCTGAATATCGTAGTTGCGGCAGATGAGGGAGAGGATCGTCGTTTTTCCCGATCCGGTCGAACCGACAAAGGCGACCGTTTCCTTGGCGTTTACCTTAAAGGAAACATCCTTTAACACCCATTCGCCCTCGTTATATGCAAACCAGACGTTTTTGAATTCTATATTTCCCTCAACGGTGTCGAGCTCAATGGCATCGGGCTCGTCGACAACCTCTGGCTCGATATCCATTATGGTGAATATCTTTTCAGCCGATGCAAAGGCCGACTGCAGCCAGTTGAACTGCTCTGCGAGGTTTTGGATCGGGTTGAAGAACTTCGAGATGTACATATAGAAGGTGACGAGCGTACCGCTTGCGATCACTTGTCCGAGGAATACGGTGTTTTTGATATATCCGCGCGCGCTGAGATAGAGCAGGCAGAGCACGGAGGAGATATAGAGCATATAAACGAGAGGACGGAAGATACCGAAAACGAATATCTGCTGCTGTTTTGCCTTTTTGAGCGTATCGTTTTTGCTGTCGAACTCATTTTTCTTATGTCCCTCGCGGTTGAATATCTGGATGATCTTCATACCCGAGAGATTTTCCGAAAGGAAGGTATTGATATCGGTTGTGCCGTCCTTAACCTTGCGGTATGCCTTGCGGGAGAATTTACGGAAGATTACCGTAAAGAGAACGATAAAGGGAACGAAGCAAAGAACCATCAATGTAAGCTGATAGTTCAGGCATATCATCGCAACAAGAACGCAGATGATGATAAACACGTTCTTTACAAGGTTTACAATGATATTGGTAAACATATGCGAGATAGCATTTGTATCGTTTGTAACTCTTGTTACAAGCTTACCTACGGGGATCTTTGTAAGCTGGGAGTGGGAAAGACCTTCAATGTGCACGAACAGATCCTGACGGATATTCGACACGATCTTCTGTCCTGTCTTTTGAAGCACGATCGACTGAATGTAGGTGCAGCTGAGCGATATTAAAAGCAGCACTCCGTAAACTGCAACGTATGAAAAGAGTTTGGACAGAGGGAAATCGCTTTTGATGGTTTCCTCGATCTCGCCGACGATGATAGGTGCGACGATGTCGTACGCAATGGAAAAGAGCATTACGACGAGGACGAAAATGAAGCTCTTATAATGCGGCTTTGCGTAAGCGAGCAAGCGGCGCATTATGTCTGAATCCTTCATATTGCGGTCAAATCCGATAGCCTCTTTTTTATCCTTGATCAGCATGAATGCAACGATAAAGGCGACGGCAAAGGAGCAGATCAGCGCGCCGACGATAATGATGGGTAAAAATTCTCTCATCGGTCACGCCTCCTTTTTGGACGATTCGAGATCGTCAAGTCTTTGCATATCTACCATGATTCTGTATTCCTCACAGCTGTCGTATAGCTCGCTGTGAGTGCCGATTGCAGCGACAGATCCATTTTCGATGTAGATGATCTTGTCCATCTGCTCGATGGTAGAAACACGGTGGGCAATAAGAATGGTTGTCTTGCCCTTTCTGTTTTTACGAAGGTTATCGAGAATAACCTTTTCGGTCTTTACGTCAACGGCAGAAACCGAGTCGTCCAAAATGAGTATCGATGCGTTTTTCATAAGCGCGCGTGCAATGGAGATTCGCTGCTTCTGTCCGCCCGAAACGGTTACACCGCGCTCGCCGAGGAGCGTTTTGTAGCCGTCGGTAAACTCGGATATATTATCGTGTACGGCCGACAGAATTGCCGAATTAACGATCTCGTTCTCGTCGTCGGAATCGGACGCGAAGGCGATATTGTTTTCTATTGTTTCGCTGAAAAGGAAATTGTCCTGCGGAACGTATGCTGTATATTCGCGTACCTTTTTGATCGGGATATCGTTGACATCGTGACCGTCGATAAAGAGCTCGCCCGAATTTACGTTGTATGTTCGCAAGATAAGGTCGACGACGGTGGTCTTGCCCGATCCCGTGCGTCCGATAATGCCGACGTTTTCGCCTGCATTTATCTTGAAGGACACGTCCTTGAGCGCATCGTACTCGGCGCCGGGGTAGCGGAAGGTGAGGTTTTTAAACTCAATATCGCCGCGTATCGCGTCTATATCATGCACGTTTTCAGCGTCGGTTACGTCGGGCTTTGCATCGAAAAGTGCGGTTATTCTCGAAAGAGAAGCCTTGCCGCGCGAGGACATATCGATGAGCTCGGAAACTGCCATGATGGGCCATACTACCGATGTGAAATATCCTATAAACTCAACAAGCTCACCTGCATTGAATATTCCCTCGTGTGCGAGGTATCCGCCGTATCCGAGGATAATGCAGATAACCGATTCAACAAAAAGGGTGACCGATATGTGCATAAGGGTGGAAAGGCGGGTATAGCTGACGTTTGCATTCTCATTTTCTTTATTGAGCTTTTTGAAGGCCCAAAGCTCGACACCCTCTTTTACGAACGCCTTTACAACGGCAATACCCGAAAAATTCTCCTGCGAAAAATCCGAAAGGCGGGAAAACGACTCCTGGCGGGCATCCCACTTTAAGGTGAGATACTTGCCTATGACCGTGCCTGCGACAAGCAAAAATGCCATCGGGATAAGGGAAAGCAGGGTTAGAATGCCATGCATTCTGAACATCTTGAATATTGCAAGTCCGCCGAGAAGGAGCGCATCGGCGATCATCAAAACGCCGTGACCGAAGCATTCCTGCACAGTTTCAAGGTCGTTTGTGAAAAGGGACATGAGCTTGCCCACTTTATTTACCTGGTAATATTGCTGGGAAAGATCCTTGCAATGGTCGAACATACGTCCGCGAAGATCGGTCTCCATCTTGATGGCTGCACCGAAAAAGCAGATTCGCCACAAAAAGCGGCCGATAACCATTATGATGATAACGCCGAGCAGCGGCTTACAGATGTGTTCAAGCAAAAAATCCATATTGAACAGATGTGATACCCCGTCTGTAACAACCACTCCGTCGTTAATACCGTTTACTACCATCTTGTAAAGCTCGGGCACAACAAGCTGGAAATAGTCAACAGCCACGAGCGCCAAAAGTCCCAAAAGAAGGCTTGGCATATACTTTATGTAGTATCGGTTTATGTGTTTGCCGAAAAGCACTTTCAATTCCTCCGAGATAAAAACAGATACACTAAAAATGAAAAAACGAAATACACAGTTATTTTATCACAAAAGCGGCAGATATGCAATAGATAATCGATTATTTTCGGTAAAATTTTACTCTTTTGATTCTTGTCATTGCAAAACAGTTGACAAGCATCCGAAAGCTATTGTATAATTATTGTAATTACAGTTTTTTACTTTTTATCGAAAAGAGAATCTTGCACAATGAAAATAACCGATATTATCACAGGCGAAAAGCCCAGTCTTTCATTCGAGGTATTCCCTCCCAAAACGAGCGACAAATTCGACAGCGTGCTCTCTGCCGCAACAAAGATCGCAGAGATCAAGCCGAGCTACATGAGTGTTACCTACGGCGCGGGCGGTGGAACATCCGAGTTTACCTCGGCCATCTGCAAGGCATTGAACGAGCACGGCGTGACCTCTCTCGCTCATCTGACATGTGTTTCGTCGGACAAGGGAAGGATCATCCATGAGCTCCAATCACTGCGCGAAAAGGGTATCGAGAATATCCTCGCGCTTCGCGGTGACCTGCCCGAAGGATTTGACAGAAGCGAAGCTCATTACAGCCACGCGAGCGAGCTTGTCCGAGAGATCGCCGATTTCGGCGGATTCTGTATCGGAGGCGCCTGCTATCCCGAGGGACATCCCGAAAGTGAGAACAGCAATGCCGATATCGAGGGACTTCGCGCAAAGATCGAATGCGGATGCGAATTTTTGACTACCCAGATGTTTTTCGACAATAACATTCTCTATAATTTTTTGTATCGTCTGTACCGAGCAGGCCTTAATATCCCCGTTGTAGCGGGAATCATGCCGGTAACCAACGCCGCACAGATCAAGCGTATTTGCTCGATTTCGGGCTCAGCCCTTCCCCAGCGCTTTTTGCGCATTGTTGACCGATACGGCGACAACGCCGGTGCGATAAAGCAGGCGAGAATTGCTTATGCTACCGAGCAGATAATCGACCTTTTCGCCAACGGCATCAATGCCGTGCACGTCTATTCGATGAACAAGCCCGACGTTGCAAAGGCGATCAAGGCAAACGTATCGGAGATATTGAAGTGATCTTAAAGCTGTTTTACGATGAGATTTCCGCCGATTCCCTCGCGCTCGATCCCATCGAGCTTGCCGCACGTCTGGGTACGTCTCACACATATTCGAACGAGCTCATCGAATCGTGCGAAGCTCGTCTGCGCACAGTGCTGCAGTGCAGATACAGCGCCGCGCTCAGCACCGTCGACTGCCTCGGAGATGGGAAGCTTGACATCGGTTTCGGCGAGTTTGAAAGCAAGCATCTTATCAAAAATTTCGGCGGTGCAAAAAAGGCATTTGTCATGGCGGTGACGCTCGGCCACGGGGTGGACAGACTATTGCGTGAGCTTGAAAGCGTATCACTCGCCGAGCATTTTATCACCGATGCCCTGGCATCGGCGTTTGCAGAATCGGCTTGCGATTATGCCGAACGGGCAATCACCGAAGGTTACTGCTGCCGTACCCGCTTTTCGCCCGGATACGGCGACCTGCCGCTTGAGATCCAACGCCCCCTTCTTGACATGCTTTCAGCGCAAAAGCTGCTTAATATCACATTGAATCAAAGCCTTTTCATGTCACCGGTAAAATCTGTTACCGCCATTATCGGCTGTGATTTTTAAAACTTCAAGGAATGCAAATATGAAGAATTTGAGAGATTTGATAAAGAGTCAACGCCTCTATTTTGACGGCGGATTCGGCACCGTGCTTCAGAGCATGGGACTTAAAGCCGGCACACCTCCCGAAAGCTGGAATCTGACCGATCCTGACAAGGTTACCGCCCTTCATAAGGCATATATCGATGCGGGAAGCAACATTATAACCACCAATACCTTTGGGGTAAACCGTTCAAAATATGACAATTACGAAGCGTATATAAATGCGGCAATTTCCTGCGCCAAAGCGGCTGCAAACGACCGCTGTTTTATCGCATTTGATATCGGTCCTTCGGGTAAGATGCTCGAGCCGCTCGGCGATCTTTCGTTTGAAGATGCCGTTGATCTGTTTAAGGCAAATGTGAAGGCGGCCGTCAATGCAGGCGTCGACTGCATCATCATTGAAACGATGAACGATGCCTACGAAACAAAGACGGCAGTGCTTGCGGCAAAGGAAAGCTGCGATCTGCCCATTTTCGTCACCAACGTATACGATAAAAGCGGCAAGCTGATGACGGGTGCCGATCCCGAGGCTATGATCGCCATGCTTGAAGGTCTTGGCGTCAGCGCGCTCGGACTCAACTGCTCATTCGGCCCCGACGTAATGCTCCCCCTCATCGACAGATTCGTAGAAAATTCCTCTCTGCCGATTATAGTAAATCCCAATGCGGGACTTCCTCAGATAGTCGACGGCAAGACGGTGTTCAACATATCCCCCGACGAGTTTGCATCGTATATGCAAAAAATCGCGCAAAAAGGCGCATCGATGCTCGGCGGATGCTGCGGAACAACACCCGAGCACATCAGAAAAACGGTTGAAGCGACAAAAGATATCCCCCTTGCTCCCCTCTCAGACAAGGGAAAAACCGTCGTTTCGTCGTACACGCACGCAGTAAATATTGAAAACAAGCCCATCCTTATCGGTGAACGCATAAATCCCACCGGTAAATCAAAGCTCAAGCAGGCGCTCCGCGACAAAAATTTCAACTACATTTTAAACGAAGGACTCCGTCAGGCAAAAAACGGAGTGCATATTCTCGATGTCAACGTCGGACTGCCAGAAATTGACGAGATCGACATAATGCAGCAGGCAGTTAAGCGGCTACAGGCCGTTTGCGATCTGCCGCTGCAGATCGATTCCTCCAACCCTGCCGTGCTTGAAAGATCAATGCGAATCTACAACGGCAAGCCCCTTATAAATTCGGTAAACGGCAAGCAAAAGAGCATGCACGAGGTATTCCCCCTCGTGAAAAAATACGGCGGCGTTGTTATCGCGCTGACAATGGACGAGAACGGAATTCCGAGCAACGCCGACGAGCGCGTGGCTATCGCCGAAAAAATCGCATCGTGCGCTGCCGAATACGGCATTGGGAAGAAGGATATCATCGTCGACCCGCTCTGTCTTACGGTGTCCTCCGATTCAAAGAGCGCGCTTGTTACACTAAAATCGGTAAAGATGCTTACCGAGCGCGGCTTTAAAACGAGTCTCGGAGTTTCAAATATTTCCTTCGGTCTTCCCGAAAGAGAAAAGATCAACACCTCCTTCTTCAATTCAGCGCTTGAAAACGGACTCAACTGCGCTATTATGAACCCCTTCTCCGAAGGAATGATGGACGTTTACTACGCTTTTAGCGCACTGCACGACATGGACTATGCCTGCGGCGAATATATCGCTTACGCATCGTCTCACAGCGCTCCGCAAAAAGCTGTAAAGAGCGATATGAAGCTCTCTCTTTTTGATGCAATAATCCAAGGTTTGAAGGAAGGCGCGGTATCGGCAACGAAGGAGCTTTTAGAAAGCACCGCTTACCTTGATATCATCAATTCGTATATTATTCCCGCCTTAAACGAGGTTGGCAAGAGCTTTGAAGAGAAAAAGAGCTATCTGCCCCAGCTTCTTATGAGCGCCGATGCGGCATCGGCAGCCTTTGAGGAAATAAAGGCAAAGATGTCGGAAAACGATGCCAACAACGGCAGACGAATCATCCTTGCGACAGTAAAGGGCGACATTCACGATATCGGCAAGAACATCGTCAAGGTTATCCTTGAGAGCTACGGATACCTTGTTTGCGATCTCGGACGCGACGTTTCGCCCGAAGTGATCGCCGAAAAGGTAAAATCGAGCGGTTGCAAGCTTGTCGGACTCAGCGCGCTTATGACAACTACTGTGCCCGCAATGGCAGAAACGATCGAGCTTCTGCATCGCGAATGCGAGGGTGTCACCGTCATCGTAGGAGGCGCGGTTCTGACCGAGGACTACGCAAAAACCATATCTGCCGACAAGTATTGCGCCGATGCAATGGAAGCGGTTCGCTTTGCCGAAGAGTACTACGAAAACAACTGAATAAAAAAATGCAGGACATTTAGAGCGTCACTCTAAAGGACAGTTTGGGGAAATACGGCATATCTTGAAAGAGGTATGCCGTATTTTGCATTTGTGTCCACAAATGCAGTGCTTGTCAGGAAAATTGACAAGTCATAGATGAACAAAAAAGGCTCCCTTGTGTAAAGGGAGGCTTGCACAGATACGCAATCCTTTTTTTGGCAAATTGAGTTTTGTTACGTTAACTTGTTTAATAAAAAGTACGGGCGCTGACAAG
>JAZSMZ010000027.1:0-2959 GCA_045536155.1 Eubacteriales bacterium | reverse complement strand
ACGCGATGTCAAAATCGCTGCCCATGCGGAATATCTGAAAAACGGCGGCAGCAAGGACGGCTATCTTCACCCGAAGGGTCTGTTTTCGTACAAGTCTTTTGACACCTATTGCAGTGACATTTCCACATTTTCCAGATGGGCAGCCCGGAATACAAACGCAAAAGATGCCCGTTCTGCCAAGCAGTATGTCCACAAGTATCTGAAAGAGCTGATTGCAAAAGGTCGAAGTGCGCCCACAATCAAGAAGTATGCGCACGCGCTTGCTCGAGCCTATGGCTGCGAAGTAAAGGACTTTGGCGTTGAGCTGCCAAAGCGTCGGCGTGCGGATATTAAGCGCTCCCGGAATGAAGTCAAGTCAGATGCCCGGTTCAAGGGTAAGCGATATGAGCGTGTTCGGGAATTTGCTCGCGGCATCGGCGCACGGAACGACGGTTTGCGCAAGCTGCGAGCCTGTGATATTCGAGAGCGCAAGCGCGGCGGTTATGAGGTTTTACTTGATGAAAAGGGTGGAAAAGAACGCTGGGCGCGTGTTCTTCCTGATTATGAGGAGATAGTGCTTGAGCGTTTTGCCGATGCTCGGAATCGAGGCGAAAACGCTCTCCTTTTTGAGCGTGGTGAGCTTGACCATCATGTGGTTGTACACGCCTGTCGAGCAGAATATGCCCGTATGGCCTATGACCAGTATGAGCGCGAGGGTTACGAGACAGGCCGCCTGTATCGCTGCCGCAATGAGCGATATGGCGAGGTCTATGACAAGGGTGTGCTTATTGAGGTCAGCCGTGACCTTGGGCACAACCGCTGTGACGTGGTCGTGAATCATTACATGAAATAATCGAATAAAGATAGAGCTTGTTCTGAATGCAGCATATCACCGTCGGCCGATCCGCCGACGGTGAGCAGGCAGGCAAAAAGCGCCAGCAGACTTGCAGGATATTTCGACCTGCAGGTTTGTTGGCGCTTCAGTTATTTTGATGAATGTACGGTTTTGCGGGGAATGTGAGCTGAGCGGGTTAGGTGGACGGTGTACGAAGTGGGTTATTTTCGCAGGAAGTGGGTCATTTTTGCCGATGGGGTATTCTTAATCAGCAATCGCCGTCCACCTAACCAGCGAAGTATTATTTTATTATATAATTTCAATTCTTTATCCGCTATGATATTCTATATTTGAGGCAAATTGTTGCTTTTGCAATACATATGTATCTATAGAGATAAAAAAGGAGTGAATTAAATGAAACGGTGTCCGAACTGCGGAGGGATATATGCAGATGATGTTACTTCTTGTGCTGAATGTGGCACAAATTTATCAAGGTTTGCTATTGCAGAAAAGCAAAAAGTTGCTACGCCAAATTCGAACTCAAAGCAAAGTGGGGTTCACTGTCCTAAATGTGGTTTTATGCAAGTTACGGCAGTTCAGAGAAAATGGTCTTTTTGGGCAGGGTTTGCGACTAACAAAGTTGACCGATTTTGCATGAATTGCAAACAAAAATGGTAAGATTGAAAGGAGATTAGAAGGGGAGAGTTGTGCCTTATTCACCTGTATATGTTATAATTTATCGTGTTATATGGATATTAGTTGTTTGTTGAACGCTAAAGCAGGATAGATTATGTTGGAGCAGAAATAACTGCATTTCAGTAATACTTGTATTACAATTAGGACCAAGCACGATATTATTCAAACTGGCATTATATCTATTTGTGGTTGTAGTTGATTCCGTTGGAGAAACAAGTTTTATTGGAAGATATGCTCTTAAGCCGTTTGAAGTTGCAATGAAGTCAAGATTATCTAACTTTTTGCTGATTAACGGTAAAATAAAATCACTAAAATTCACACTATGCCATAGTAACCGATACTCATTTTCGTCCGAGTTGCTGTTATGCTTAACAAAGTAGCCAGCAAAGAAAAAGTCATCTAATAGTTTCTTTGCCGATTCAGGCATCTCATCACAATCACATGGAGATGATTGTAAAACCTTTTCCCATACATCAATGGCGCGTTTTTCTAATTCTTGAGGTGATAGGTATTCGATTTTATCAAAACAGAATCCATCGTTTACTTGAGCAAATTCAGCAAGCTTATTCTTAGAGAACCCAATAGCAATCCCGCAGCCGTTATCGCCATAAGTGCGCCATAGTGATAGTTCATGTTCAGGTTCGCAAAATGACACGGCTAAAACTAAATTATTAAGGTGACCATAACAGTATATGCTCTCTATATATTCAAAGCAACAGCAATGCATAAATCGCCGTTGTTGTTCCGTAATATCTTCACGATTTATTATCTGGTGGTACGCTTTCTTTATCGCATCAAGTGCGAATGTGCATTCGATAGGGTCATTACTCTTTGTGATATCACTTAAACGTAACTCGCCGCTTTTTACTATATTTACAAATGTTGATAACGATGTATAGTGATAAACTATACCCCATCCTGTTTCAGACATAGTTTCTCCTCTCGTTTAGCTTTTGTTATATTCTTAATGAAGATTGCGTTAGCTAAAACGTTAAATCTCCACCGTATCCCCATCATCAAGAATGAACTTACCCTCAAACCGACATTCGGTTAGCTCAGCGATGTGCTTTAACTCTTCAATAGATACTGAACCTCGAATCAGCTTCTGAGACAATGCCTGCGGAGTAACTTCCATCCGTCGGGCCAACTCCGAAACGCTGATTCCTTTTTTTATGCAAAGAATTTTGATTTGTTCTCTGATGGCCATTTATTTCACTCCCTTGTCAGTATGTTTAAAATTATAAACGGTATGATTTATACTATCAACGATAATATTGTAAATAAATTATGAACAATCAACAAAACACTTGTAATCATAAACACAACAGTTTATAATATAATCAACAGGTAAAACCTGATAACATAAATCGCATCTGCAGGGCGCCTTGTAGATGCAAAATCTATTTTAAAGGAGAGACGCTTATGTCTGCTGCTTTTTCCCACGAGAAC
>JAZSMZ010000045.1:0-10357 GCA_045536155.1 Eubacteriales bacterium | reverse complement strand
AGACAATCGGTAAAGCCACCCGTTGATGCGCCGATATCGATGCAAATGCGGTCGGTGCAATCAATTTTGAAGGAATCGATCGCGTGCTCAAGCTTAAGTCCGCCGCGGCTGACGTATCTCATGTCCTCGCCGCGAAGCTCTACCTTATCGCCTTCGACCACCTCGTACGACGATTTGGTGATCTTTTTGCCGTTGACGTAAATTTTGCCCTCGGATATGATTCTTTGTGCGCGGTTTCTGCTTTTGGCAGCACCTGCCGCCGTGATGTAAATATCAAGACGCATTTTATAAAACCCAATATGTTTATTAAAATATTATATCACAAATATGCATTAAATTCAAGCTTTTTTATTCATTTCAGGCCATTTTATGCATTATTTTGCGCGAAAATATGCATCTGTAACAGAAAACCGACTTACAAAGTTCCGTAAACGATAAACTTTGCGACTATTGCGATGGCGATACCGAGCACGGCACCTGCAAACACCTGCAAAGGCGTGTGACCTACAAGCTCTTTTAACTGTTTTGGCATCTCGTCGGTGTGTCCTTCGGTAAGGTCGACGAGTATCTTATTAAGGATCTTCGCCTGCTCACCCGTTTCACGTCTGACACCTGCGGCATCATACATTACGATATATGCAAAAAAGAATGCGATTGCAAAGAACGGGGAGGCAAAGCCCTCGGTAAGACCGATCGATACGGCAAGTGCCGAAACTGTTGCCGAATGGGAGCTGGGCATACCGCCTGAGGCCATAAGAGAAACAAAATTAAGACGTCTTTCAGTTACTATGCTTACAACTGTCTTTAAGAGCTGTGCTATAAGCCAAGCAATTCCCGAAACAACAAGCGGGAAGTTAAAAAATATATCAATAAAGCGATTCATTTTCAGATCCTGCGTTCCAGAAGGTATTTGGCAAATGCTTTTAAGGTATCGCTGTCAATAGAGGCTACCGCCTCTTCGGTAAGCTCTTTTGCATAATTATAAGCCTCGTCATGGCTCATGAACGTAAGGAAAGTGGTCTTTTCATCCTCTGTTCCCTCATCGAGAAGATCATCGATTATCTGGAAGGTAAGACCGATGTTTTTGGCATACTTTTCAGCATCGGAAAAATCATAATGTCCTGCAGCGATACAGCCAAGAAGGCATGCACACTTGATAAGACATCCCGTTTTCATTGCATTCATGCGAAGGAGAGTGTCAAAGTCGAACTTTTCTTCTTCTCCGAGCAGATCGAGCTGCTGACCGCCTATCATACCGGCGTGTCCCGCATACTGTGCAAGTGCTTTAAGGGCCATAACTCTGCCCTTTTCGCTGACCTGCTCATTTGAAGATGCGACTTCGAAGGCATAAGTCAAAAGCGAGTCACCGCAAAGGAGAGCATTGGCCTCGCCGTACTGCTTATGACAGGTAAGCTTTCCGCGGCGGTAATCGTCGTTGTCCATGCAGGGCATATCGTCGTGCACAAGCGAGTACGCGTGGATCATCTCAATGGCGCAGGCGAAAGGCAATGCGGCCTCGTCGCTTCCGCCGTACATACGGCAGAATTCGAGTGTGAGAAGCGGGCGGATTCTCTTGCCGCCGTCAAGCACGCTGTATCTCATTGCATCGTAAAGGATGCCATACTGTTTATCTTCAAGCGAAAGATAGCCTTTGAGTGCCTCTTCCACTATATCTGCATTTTTGGCTATTATTTCTTTGATGTCCATTATTATTACCCGTTTCTTATCTTGCGCTTGTAGGTGCGAAATCCTGCTCGGTCATCTCGCCGTCACCGTTTGACACGAGGATCTTGATGCGCTGTTCGGCGCGGTCAAGCTTATCACCGCAAAGGCGGACGAGGGACACGCCCTCTTCAAACATAGCAAGAGAGGAGTCGAGAGGTGCATTTCCGCTTTCGAGAGCGCGCACGATCTCTTCAAGGCGTGCAAGTGCCGCCTCAAAGCTCAAATTTTCGTTATTTCTGTTTTCGGACATGGTACACGTCCCTTTCTGTCCAACAAGGACTTATTTTTCTATAAATTTCTTTTCGGTAACAACTCCCGATATCTCGCCGTCCGATACACGGAGCGAGAATTTGTCGCCCGAGCTTACCTGTGACACGCTTTTAAGCAGTGAGCCGTCTTCCAAAAACACCGCGCTGTATCCGCGGGTGACGACCGACATAGGGTTAAGTGCCTCGAGTTTCGCGGTTAGTGCCACAAAGCGGTTTCTGCTCGCGCTGACGATCAGCTTTTCAGCCGATGTCATTCGGTTATCGAGCGACAAAAGAGCCATACGTTTGTCATCAATTACAGCGGCAGGCGATTGAAGCACCCTTCTCTGCGACGCCTGATTGAGGTTCGTTCTTCGTATCTCGATTGCTTTTGACAAAAGCAATTCCATACGTGCGGTTACGTTATTTATCTTGCGTTTGAGCTCGGCTGTATCGGGTACGGCAAGCTCGGCCGCCGCCGACGGCGTGGGGGCGCGTCGGTCTGACGCGAAATCGCATATAGTAAAGTCGGTCTCGTGTCCTACTGCCGATATAACGGGGATCGCCGATGCGGCAACCGCACGGGCGAGCATTTCATCATTAAATGCCCAAAGATCCTCGATCGATCCTCCTCCGCGTCCGATGATTATAACGTCGACCCGCCGTGTTCTGTTGAAATATTCAACGCCCGCGATAAGGTTTTTAGCGGCGCTTTCACCCTGCACGAGCGAGGGATAAAGCACGAGCTCGGCGTACGGAAATCGACGTCCGGTGATATTGATCATATCGCGTACAGCGGCGCCGGTGGGAGAGGTGATGATTCCTACCCTTGTCGGGATCTTTGGGAGAGGACGTTTGCTATCTTCGGAGAAAAGTCCTTCCTCCTCGAGCTTTCTTTTAAGCTGCTCATAGGCGACGTACAGAGCACCGATTCCATCGGGCTCCATATCCTCGCAGTACAGCTGATACTGGCCGTCACGCACGAATGACGACACCCGTCCGCGTGCGATGACCTTCATTCCGTTTTCGGGGACAAATTTCAGCTTTGCCGCCGAGCCCTTGAACATAACGGCCCGCACAACTCCGCCTTCGTCTTTAAGCGAGAAATAGAAATGTCCCGTGCGATGGTTGACAAAGTTCGATATCTCGCCCTTGACGCATATATCCAATAAAATCGGAGAGCCGTCAAGCAGCATTTTTATATATTCGTTGAGCTGTGTTACGCTCAACACCCTTTGCTGATCGGACATTTTTACCTCACTGAAAATTCGTTGTTATCTTTTGCCGTCGACTATAAGATCTCGGCAAAGAAGCGCACATCCTGCCGCATTGTCGCATGAAAACTCCGGCGCGGCAAAATACGTATCGGCATTTTTCTCAAGCTTACGTCTTATGCGCTTGTTGGACATTACGCCGCCCGCGTAAATGACAGGAATATTCCCGTACTTTTCGCGTGCGTTAATTGTCATTTTAAATATTGTCTGCGCTATGAAATCGAGCGTATATGCCGCGATGACAGATTTTCCCTCGCCCGATTCGATCATGTTTTTGGCTTTGTTTTCAAGTCCCGAAAGGTTGCAGTCAGTTCCCTTGACGCAAATTTTCGGTTTGGGCGCGGCGGCATCGCCAGCCATTGCCTCGAGCGCGGGGCCGCAGGGGAATTTAAGCCCTAATAGAACGCCGATCCTGTCAACGGCCTGACCGGCATTGAGATCGAGCGTTTCACCGACGAGCTCTATCTTGCCGTTTTGGACATGGAGTAGCTCGGTAGTGCCTCCCGACACGTGAAAGGCTAAAAACTCGCCGTATCTGAGATCATCCTTTCCAGACGAGTAAAGAGCGGCACGTATATGCCCAGCCTGATGTGAAAAAGGCGTACACTCTTTACCGCAAACGGCCGATATCGCTGATGCAACGGCATGTCCCGTTTCAAAGCAGGGCATATACGAGCCTTCGGCATCGCGCGGATATGCGGAGTATCCTACATAGTCAAAATCGACACTGCCAAGCTCCTCGAAAAGCGAGGGGATGTTTTTTATGTGTGCAAATACAGCGTCGCTCTGGCGAAGTCCGCGTTCGCCCTCGGCCACGGGTAAAGGGCGCTTGACGTTTTTCAAAATGCGTCCGTTTTCATCGGCAACCGATGCCGATGTGGTATAATTCGAGGTATCTATCCCCAAAAACAGTCGGTTCATTCTTCGCTGCCATCATTTTCGATGGGCTCTTCGACTATCTCAACTTCAATCTCGGGCTCATCATTTTCTACTGTTTCGTCAATGTTAACGATGCCTCCCTTTTTGCCGAGCCTATCGGCTACGGCGTTGAGAACACCGTTGATGAACTTGGGAGATTTATCGTGATCGTATTTCTTGGCAAGCTCCACAGCCTCATTGATGGAAATGCTGTAAGAGATATCCTCACGATATTTAAGCTCATAAACGCTAAGGCGCATTATTGCGAGCGAAACACGGGAAAGGCGCTCCTGCTTCCAGCCAACAGTATGCTCTGAGATGGCCTCATCTATCTCGGGAATCTTGTCCCAGATATCAAAATATACCTCGCGGATATATTTATCCTCTTCGAGCTCGCGATACTCCTTTGCGGAGTTGTAGATGGCCTCAACGGTGCGAGCGGCATCGGTAAAAGGATACTCAAAACCGGTTTCGTAAATCAATGCAAACAACAGCTCACGAGCTTCACGTCTTTTCATAAGTCTGATTCCTATCTGAAAAATAATAATATTTGTCCATAATAATATAATTATATTTAATTATACATATTTTTTAACAAATTGTCAACCTTTATCGATGTAATATCGGTCAATGATGTGCTATAATTGATAATATTAGATGAATTTTTATTTAATATTTAACATACATAAGGAGAATCAAAAATGGAACAGCTCCACGTTGGAAATACCTCTCAGCTTTTTGATGTAAAACAATACCGACTTGTTGGCGGAAAGGCAGACGGAGTGCGCGCTATCGACGTCTGGAACGGCGGCGATCTTAGCTTTACTCTCGTTGCCGATCGCGCCCTCGATCTCTTCACCGTTCGCTACTGCGGACACAATCTTGCATTCCTTTCGCCCACCGGTATCGTTGATCCCGCATATTACGACGACAAGGGTATCGGCTGGCTCAACACCTTCGGCGGCGGATTCCTTTGCACCTGCGGTCTGCAGAACACGGGCAGTCCCAACGAAGATCACGGACTTCACGGACGTATCTCCAATACTCCCGCAGAAAACGTATGCGTTGAGCTTGCTGACGACGGCTGCTCGGTAAAAATTTCGGGCATCATGCGCGAAGCTCGCCTTTTCGGCGTCAAGCTTCAGTTAAAGCGCGAGATCTATTGTGAAAAAGGCAGTGACGTAATCCGCTTTACCGATACGATCACCAACCTCGGCTTTGAGCGCGAGCGCATTTCCATGCTTTATCACTTCAACATGGGTTATCCGCTCGTATCCGAAAGTGCAAAGCCCTATATTCCCGCAATCAGATCCGTTCCGCGTAACGAGCATGCATCTACCGAGCCCGATTGGTCGGTCGTACACGCTCCCACTGCAGGCTTTGAAGAAATGTGCTGGTACCACTTCCTTTCCGAGAACGTACTCGGTATCGATAATCCCGCCATTGATACATCGATGCGCATAAAGTTCGATTCTCCCATTCTCGACCGTGCTCTTCAGTGGAGAATGTTCGGTCAGGGCGACTACGTAATGGGTCTTGAGCCCGCATCCTGCTCCATCGACGGCATCGACGATGCGATCGCCAACGGCTCAATGAAATACATCGAGCCCCGTTCGAGCATCGTAAACAAATTCGAGATCAGCTTTAAGCGTCTCAGCAAATAACAGGAGTAATATCCAGATGCAAAAGGAGCAAACCATTAAAAGTCATCTTTCAACGGTACTCTATCGCTTCGTTTACCCTTGTTTTTTGTACTTTTCGCTTATAACATTTCTCGCAACAGCAGGTGTATATATCGCAAGACGGTCAAATGAGGCTTTTGTAGTCGAAATGATCGTTTGGATATTCCTCTATGCGATGGGTCTGGCAGCGTTAAATCAGCTGTTCTATGCAAAGGCATTGAGCCGTTCATTGGCCTTGCTTATTCATTGGATAGGGACGCTGGCGCTCTTTATACTTGTGCTTGTTACCCTTACGGGAAAGACCGAAAACATAATCGGCGCGCTGTTTAGCCTTATTCCGCTGAGTCTGATTTATTTTATCTTTGCAGGTATTTATGCTTTGATAAGAAAAATAACAAACGAGTTTACGGTAAAAAAGATCATCTTCCCGTTCGCCATGTACTTTTCCCTGTCGATCTTCCTAACCGAGATCCTCACCTATTCGATCGAGGTCGCCTCGGGTGCACCCCATTTTATAAACCAGTGTTATTTCCTTATTTTTGCCGCTGTAATGACTCTTTTTGAGTTTATTCTTCGTGCAAAATTCTCGCTGTTATTCAGAATTTCACTTCACTTCATAGGCACGATGGCAGCGATCATCGTTTGCTTCTTTGTGTTGGCACACAACTACGTCAACTATTCGGATGCATTCATTCCCTGCACCGTAATTGCGGCGATTTACCTGCTGATTGCGGCATTGGTCGTCTTTACAAGAAGCAAAGTCGAGAAAGTGGAAAATGCAGAGAAAAAGTACAACAGACAGTTCTTATAAAGCATCAAAACAAAATAAAAAATCCAATGGCAGTCAGCCATTGGATTTTTTTGTTCACTTGATAAAGGGCAGCTCGGTAATGCGGAGTCGGGCACATCCGTAAGGAATGAATCTGATCTTTTTTACATCGCTGAGCGGCTCGCGGCTGTTAGGAACAGCAGCGCATTTGCCGTCCTCTTCGGGCCAATCGATAAGCACGCCCTCGCCGCTAAGCTCAATAGGCGGATTTTCGGCCGTAAAGGGGATATCGAACTTATTACGCTTGATCTTGAATGCATCACTCGTCAGAGCAAAATTCCACTCAGACTTGGGATGCACATAGTAGTCGCAATAGGGATAAACGATCTTTTCGCCATTGCGTTCACTTTCGATCTTCTCCCACTCCTCGTCAATAGCAAGTGCGAAAATAAGGGGTCCGCGCTCGACGCACACCATATCGTTGGGACGTGCGCGGAGCTTGGTCTTTACGTTAAGATCGATAGTTATGGTATGCTCGCCGTTCCACACACTTCCCATCGACATCCATTTGATATTCTCAAAGGTATCCTTGCCGTCGATAGTAACACCATCAACAAAGGAAGGAATACGGATCTTCAGCGTAAAGCTGATGGGAGAATCGGTTTTTATACGGTATACGAGCTTGTTTGTAAAGGGATAGTCTGTTTCAAGACTTATGTTTACGTTTGCATTGCCGATCTTCGTGCTTACGCTCGAGGGCGCCAGCACAGTAGACACGATTCCCTTATCGTAGCGCATGAAGGTGGACATCGCAAACTTGGGCCAGCCCTGGTTAAAGTTTGCCGTACAGCAACCGAAGTTCGGCTCAAGTCCGAATGTATGCGCATCGGGAGTGTTGGTGGTGAAGGGCTTTTTGTCCTCCGCAAAGGGTGCACACTCGATCTGATTTGTCATCTGATCGTACTGGTGCGTCCACATATCGGCGGAAATTGTGGCAGGGAGCGCATTGAATGCAAGGCGCTCAAGTCGGTCTGCCCAGTAAGGATTGCCTGAGATAGCGAGCATTGTTTCGTAGGAGTACATCGCTTCAACGATACCGCAAAGCTCGGTACCCTGAATCGGTGAATTGCCTGCAAGACATTCGTCGCCTGCAAAAGCACCTGTGGGCATTCCGTGATATTTATCGAGTGTTTCAATCGCCGACAAAGCAAAAGCATCGGGATCATTGCCGTCTATTCTCGAAACGACCGCGCCCGATTTTAGCATCATGTTGAGGTTTACGATATGAGTATCAAATCCCCATTCGGGGCTGATCTTGCGGACAGCTTCGCTGTCCATGATCTGCTCCCAGTTGCTTCCCTGTGTGCGCAGTTTGACGGCAAGCTCAAGCATTGCATCGTCATGATTGCGCTCGTAAAGCCAATAAACAGGGATAAGACCTTCAAACCAACGTGCCTTTCCCCAATCGAAGAGCGGATACTGATCAAGGTGCTTATCAAGAACAGAAAGTGCACGTTCGAGAATTGTCTGAATCTTACTTTCGGCCTCTTTATTGCAGTCGGCATATACGGTAAAGACCTTGCAGATAAGCAAGTATGCCCACATATCGTACGATGCCCGCTGATCATCGGGACAGGGGCAAACCCATCCGTCGGGCGCAATGCGGTCAATTATTCCGTTTACGTATCGGTCAGCATCGGCGATAAGTGCCTTATCCTCGAGTATGTATGCAAGCGGAATAAATCCGTCGAGCCAGTAAGGAACGCGTTCCCAACCGTCGCACTTTCCGCCTATCCAAGCGCTGTCTCGGATATCGGGCCATATCTTCTGAAGATTGCCGCTGAGTCCGTCGGCCTGCAGACGAAGCTGGCGCATAAGCCAGCCCGAAGGCTTAAGCTCATCTATACTGAACGGTTTAAATTGCAAGTCTTTTAACAACATTTCTGTATTTCCTTTCGTCTGTTGTCTTTAACTTGTAAGTTAATGTTGATTTAAAGTGCGTAATCCTGACCGAGAAGGTAGATAGGAGCCTCGTCCTCTTCAATTTCGGGGAATCTTCCGACAGGCTTATAGAAGAAGTTGTCACCGTTATCGTCATTAACCATCGAAACTTCGCCTACCATGACCTCGCCGCATCCCTCTTCGCCCCAGAACTGGTGGAAAAGTCCGCGAGTCATTGTCATGCTTTCGCCGGGTCTGAGACGGATAACGCTGCCTGCCTCAACGGTGTAGCGGCGTCCGTCCGAGCATACGGTTACGGGTGTAGTATCAAAGGATTTTCCGTCGGGCGCGCTGTTGTATACCGAGATAAGGAGATTTCCGCCGCCGCGGTTGATGATATCCTCGAGCTTGGATTTGTGATAGTGATAGGGAGTGATCTGGCCTTCGCCGACAAGCATGATCTTTTCGGCGTAGGGCTTTTCATAAGCGTTATTGTAGTAGTTACCGTTTCTGAGTGTGAAGAGGAAAAGACCCATCTTTTCAAAGTCACCGGAGCCGAAATCGGTTATATCCCAACCGAGAGCGCACTCGCGGATCTCCTTATATTCGGGGCTGTCGAGCTTATCCTTCCAATCTTCGGGAGAAAAGTATGCGAAGGGGGGCAAAAGAAAGTTTTTAGATTTGAAAACCTGCTCTGCGTGACGAAGGTATGCGTTAATTTCTGAACGTTTCATTGTTATTTATTCTCCTTTAATTTTTCTTCAGCTTCAATTCTTATCGGATAGTTGCCGGTAAAGCAGGCATCACAGAAACCGACGGTGGAATCGGGCACGATGCTGTGCAGATCTTCAATGGCAAGGTATCCGATGGAATCGGCATCAATCGCTTCTCTTATCTGTTCAATCGTCATTCTGCGTGCGATGAGTTTATCGCGTGATGAAATATCGGTTCCGAAATAGCAGGGGTTGAGGAAGGGCGGCGATGAAATACGGATGTGAACTTCCTTTGCTCCCGCTTCGCGAAGCATACGCACAAGGTTTGCCGTTGTTGTTCCGCGAACGATAGAGTCGTCTACAACCACCACTCTCTTATCCTTAAGTACAGCGCTTATGGGATTGAGCTTGAGCTTGACAAGCCCCTCTCTCTCGCTCTGCTTTGTCTGAATGAAGGTACGTCCGATGTATCTGTTCTTCATAAGTCCCATTGCATAAGGGATACCGGATTCGCGGCTGTATCCGAGAGCGGCATCAAGACCGCTGTCGGGCACACCGAAAACGATGTCCGCATCAACGGGATGGCGGCGGGCAAGGCACTTACCTGCCTCAACGCGGGAAAAATGTACGCTCTGACCGTCGATTATCGAATCGGGACGGGCAAAGTATATGTGCTCGAATATGCAGAGGGAGGACTTTTTGGTGCATTTATCTGTGTGAGAGGTGAGCCCCTTATTGCTTACAACGACGATCTCGCCGGGCAGAACGTCGCGGACAAATTTACCGCCTACGGCATCAATTGCGCACGATTCGGATGCAAAGATCCAGCAATCGCCCAGCTTACCGATGCAAAGGGGTCTGAATCCGTTGGGATCGCGCACGGCGATCATCTTGTTCGAGCAAAGGAATACCATCGAATATGCGCCGTTGATCTTGTCCATTACAGATGCAAGAGCACGGTCGGTAGTGTCGTGAGAGAATCTCTCTCGAGCTACTATGTAAGCGATAAGCTCGGCATCGGAGTTCGAATGGAACATCGCTCCGTTTTCCTCAAGCTCGTTTCTGAGTGCGGCGCTGTTTTCGATAG
>JAZSMZ010000094.1:0-12674 GCA_045536155.1 Eubacteriales bacterium | reverse complement strand
ACGCGCATCGATTCGGAGAGCACGAAATACTCTCCGCAGAGCTCGAAATAGTACTTGGGTTCCTCGTCATAGACGGTTATCGACAGAGTGTCGGGCAAGTTGCGGCGGATCTTGACCGATCTGATGTACGGACAGCTGGTGGTGATCGATTTTTCGATGTCAGCTTTGTTTATCGCATAAATATTCTGGCCGAGATCGATACCCGACGCGGCGATGATCTCGCCTTTGTCGTAGCGGGAAAGTCCGTCGACCGATATCTCGCCGATGCGCAAAAATACCGATACGCAGGCACTGGCGAAAATGATAACGACAGCCAAAGCGGCGCATACAGTCAGCGCGGTGTGCACCTTGCGTCGCCTTACAGCGCGGCGTTGGGACTCTTCAAAGGAGGAACGTGAGAGTATCTGCGCGTTTTGTTCGCCAAGGTCCTGCCCGTCGAAGCTGCCTTTAACACCCGCAACACCCGCATCACCGAAATCGGCGTCGTTTATCGAGGTATATTCACTTCTTTCGTTGAAATTCTCTGTATTCATACACTTTTCGCGCTTTCGCGCACCTTCGGAATTGTTTTATCGGTCTTACTTTTTTAAAACGTTTTTTAAAAGATCGTCGTAAAGACGGTCGGCACAGTCGAGCAGAGCGAAATCGGCAATTGCCTCGCCCATTTTTCTCATTCGCTCGCGGTCGTCGAGCAATGCGGCAACTTCACGGGTGAGAGCGCAACCCTCGCTTGATCCGAGTGCAAGATTCTTTTCCTCGATAACGATAGCCGCGCCTTTTACCTCAAGCGCATGAGCGTTTTTGTATTGGTGGTTGTCGGTTACATAGGGCGAGGGAATAAGGATGCACGGCTTTTTCTGAGCAGCAAGTTCAGAAAGCGTCATGGCTCCCGCGCGGTTGATAACAACATCTGCCGCAGCCATTCGCTGGGGCATATCGTAGATATATTCCAAAAATTCGAGGTTGGGGCACTTGTCAAGACCCATCTCTTCGAACTTTGCTCGTGCGGCCTTGTATTCGAGTGCGCCTGTCGCGTGGACGTGGAGCACGTCGGGATGCTTTGACGAAAAGTCGCGCATAAGCTCGAGCACGGCATCGTTTACCGGCTCGGCTCCCATACTCCCGCCGCAGGAGAGGATCATGAAACGATATTTTCCCTCAAGTCCGAGAGCTTTGCGGGCTTCGTCGTGAGTGATATCGTTAAATCCGCCGCGCAGGGGGTTACCGACGCGGTATGCCTTTTCGGGCACTTTGAGTCGGGAGATGGTCTCTTCAAAATTGACGTATATGCGGTCGACCTTGTTTTGCAGCATTCGCACAGCCACGCCGGGGATAGCGTTCGACTCGTGAAGTACGGTGGGAATACCCATCTTTGCGGCGGCGTTGCAGATCGGATAGCAGGCGTATCCGCCGGTGCCTACCACAAGATCGGGCTTTTGCTCGCGCAGCAGCTTTTTGGCCTTGAATGCCGAGCTGATGAGAAGAAAAGCGGTTTTGATATTGGAAAGGGAGAGCGAACGTCGAAGACCCTGGATCTCGATATGGTCAAGAGGGTAGCCTGCCGCCTTTACCAATTTATTCTCTATTCCGCGAGATGTTCCGACAAAGGAAATTACAGCGTCCTCTTCGCGCTCCTTTAAAATATTTGCAATTGCTATGGCAGGGTTTACGTGTCCGCCCGTGCCTCCGCCCGACATAATTATACGCATTTTTGCATTTGCACCGTCTTATCGGCGCATCCTTTCAAAATAGTATGTATTCGAATTTACTGAACGGCCATAACTTCAGGCTTTTCATATGAATAACGTGATATTCCAAGCAAAACGCCCATTTCGCCAAGCTGCATCATCAGCGCCGTTCCGCCGTAGCTGAAGAAGGGTAGCGCGATACCGGTGTTGGGCATCATCGAGGTAACAACCATCATGTTGAGCATAGCCTGAAGGGCTATCTGCGCGGTGATTCCCACAACGACGAGCGACGAGAAGGTGTCGGGTGCGCGCATCGCGATGACGATTCCGCGCCAGGTGAACAGTACGAAAAGGAGAATGAGCGCAATGGCCCCGATAAAGCCGAGCTCCTCGCAAATTATCGAGAAGATAAAGTCGTTCATCGGCTCACCGACGAAAAGGTGCTTTTGAGTGGAGTTTCCCAGTCCCACACCGAATATGCCGCCTGCACCGACGGCGTAGAGACCCTGAAGCGTCTGGTACGTTTCGTCAAGCGAGCTGTAGTTTTCGGGATTGAGCCATATATCAAGACGCTTGCGGCCGTAATCGGTAAATGCAATAAGCAGTGCCGCGGCAACTCCGCCGCCCGCACCGAAAATTCCGAACCAGAATTTTCTCGCTCCTCCTGCGAATATAACCGACATACCTATGCAGAACATGATAATACATCCCGAGATGTGGTTTTCAATGGCGATCAGCAGGCAAACGACACCTACGATCGCGGCAGGATAGAAAACGCCGTATTTTGATGACCGGCGGAAGTCGGTATAGTCGG
The DNA here is from genome assembly GCA_045536155.1 of Eubacteriales bacterium. Taxonomy (GTDB): domain Bacteria; phylum Bacillota; class Clostridia; order Oscillospirales; family CAG-272; genus JAZQNC01. The sequence goes on along the minus strand of JAZSMZ010000094.1, from coordinate 10,172 downwards.
TTATCTTGTACTGATACTTTGCAAAGAACCAGGCCAACAGCAAAACGAGGGTGAATTTCATGATCTCGGAGGGCTGGATCGATATCGGACCGATAACGAACCAGCGGCGCGCAAGTCCGCGGCCTTCTCCCAAAAAGGGAACGAGCATTAAAAGCAACGTCGCAAATGCAAAGGCATGCGGAGTGAATTTGCGGATGAAGCGGTAGTCAACGTATGATGCCGCAATCATTGCAAAAATTCCGATAGCGCCGAAGATAATCTGACGTTTGATATAATGCAGACTGTCTCCCCATTTTTGCAAAGCGAATGCGTAGGAGGAGCTGAAAACCATTATCGTGCCGTAGCAGACGAGCAGGATTATGATTATAAGCATGGGACGGTCGATAGTTCCCTTAACGCGAACGATATCGGTCGGCTTTACAAAGTCGGCAGACATTTTGGGCGCACTTTCACGCTTCAAAGGCTGCTTTGTGCGCGTTTTTTGCGTGTTTGCACTATTAAATTGTTGTCCTCTGTTGTTGTTCATAGGCTTAAAATCAGTTTCACTTTAAATTTATTTGAGTCCGAAGTATGCAACGACGCACATGACGGCGGTGAAGAGCGAAAAGACAGTTACGACCTTAACTTCGCTCCAGCCGCACTTTTCAAAATGATGGTGGATGGGCGCCATCTTGAAAAAGCGTTTTCCGTGAGTCAGCTTGAAGTATACGACCTGAATGATTACCGACAGACTTTCAAGCAGATAGAGTATGCCTGCGACAAGCACGATCGCGGGATTGCCGAGCATGAAAGCACAGCCGACGGTAAGTCCGCCTAAAAACAGCGATCCCGTATCGCCCATAAAGACACGCGCAGGATAGAAATTGTACACCAAAAATCCGAGGCAGGCACCGATTATGAGAGAGGAAAGGAAGATAACGTCGGAGTTGTCCGCTTTAAAGCCTGCAAGGGCAAAAAATGCGGCAACGACGAAGGTGACACTCGATGCCAGACCGTCAAGACCGTCGGTGAGGTTTGCCGAATTTACGATACCGGTAAGGAGCAAGAGCGCGAAGACGTAGTAAACAAATCCGAGTTCAAACGTCATGTCGAGATAGGGAATGTAGAGAGTGGTATCGATAAAATTGAAAGCGGTCATCGCAACGAGATACAATACTGCGGCCAAAAGCTGTAAAAGATACTTTTGGGCGGCAGTAAGACCCTCGTTTTGCTTCTTTAAAAGCTTTACACGGTCATCGATAAAGCCGATAGCACCGTTAAGAAGGGCATACACAAAGGTGAAAACCAATCGAAGCGGACTTGTTCCGTTGCCGCCGATCATAAAGACAGTGCCCAAAACGGCGAAAACTATAAGAGTGGACAGTATAAAGGAGATACCTCCCATTGTGGGAGTGCCCTCCTTGCTCTTGTGCCAGCGAGGGCCGACGTCGAGTATCTTTTGTCCCATCTTGTGGCTTTTGAGAATGGGGATAATGAATCGGGAAAGCAGGGCTGTCAGCGCAAAGGTAACTACTATCGATACTATAAAGCATACGAAGGGTGTCATAAGTTAATGTTCCTTCTGTTCAATTTATTTTCTTAAATTTTATTCTGAAAGGAGTGCGGCAACTCTTTCCATCTCAACGGCGCGGCTCGCTTTGAAAAGTATGCAGTCGCCCTCTTCGATATAGGCGGATATTCCATTTGCGACAGATAACGGATCGGACAGATCGGTAAAGGATCGCACGGTGATGCCGTCTGCACCTTTTGCGATGTCATCGGCCAATGGGCCGAAGGTAAAGAGAGCATCGATGCCCTTTTTTGCCGCATATTCTCCGACCGAACGGTGAAGAGAGGCGCTGTTGTCGCCAAGCTCACGCATGTCGCCCAGAACGGCGATCTTTCTTTTGGATCTCATGGACACGAGCACGTCGAGCGAGGAGCGCACCGATTCGGGAGCGGCATTGTAGCAGTCCTCGATAAAAGTGACCTCTTTTTTGCCGATCTTTTTCTTTGAAATTCGCTGGCGCATGCCGGTGTTTTTGAAATTTGCGAGTCCGAGACGTATGTTTTCCTCGCTTACCCCTGCAAGATATGCCGCCGATGCCGCGAGAGCCGCATCGAAAACGACGTGATGCCCGACGGCGGGCACGGACAGGCTTGAGAGGGTCTTACCGTCGATAGTGAGATCGAAAATTGAGCCGGTTTCATCAAAGGTTGCTCTGTCAATATGGCAAAAGGCATTGTTGTCGCCTGCAGATACGTAATACGCGCCGTCCTTGTTCATCAGCAGCGGCTCGTCGCCGTTGAGCACGAGCGGACCGCCGTTCATGCCGTCGGCGATCTCCATTTTTGCCTTGCAGATGTTCTCGCGTGTTTTCAGATGCTCGAGATGTGACGAGCCAATGTTAGTGATGATGCCGATGTCGGGACTCGCGATCTGAGAAAGATAGGATATCTCGCCGAGCGCAGTCATGCCCATCTCTAAAACGAGCGCTTTGGTGGTTTTTTTGATTCCGAGAACGGTCAAGGGAAGTCCGAGCTCGTTGTTGAGATTGCCCTCGGTGGCAACAGTCTCGGTGTGGTGTGAAAAAATCGATGCGGTGAGCTGTCTTGTGGTCGTTTTGCCAACACTTCCCGTCAGCGCGATAACGGTGGGGTCGATACGGTCACGCTTTGACTTTGCCGCGCGTCCGAGCGCCATGATGCAATTGTCAACGATTATCTGAGGAAGATCAATATCAAGCTCGTGCTCGCACATGAGGCAGACGGCGCCTCCCTCGGCGGCCGCCGATGCATAGTCGTGACCGTCGAATCTCTCGCCCTTGATGCAGACGAAGATGGCGCTGCCGCATTTTTCGCGCGAATCGGTGATGATCGAATCGAAATATATATTGTCATTCGCTCGGGTAATTCGTCCGCCGCAGTCGGCGGCAAAAGACTCAAGCGAAACGCTCTCGCTCAATGGGTAGATCATTTTTTATGATAACCTTTCGATTTTTCTTTTTGTTATACTGCTATGCATTGGCTACTATCTCGGCCTCGTTAAAACAAATATCTTTTGATGCGGATCGGTATACCATCAATTGTGGAAATTATGCCTTCGCCACTATCTCAGCTTCATTAAAAGGATGGATGCCGTCGGCGGTGATTTCGTATTTTTCGTGACCCTTTCCCGCAAGGATTATAACATCGCCCGATTGAGCCGATCTCACCGCCCATTCGATGGCATCGCGGCGGTTTTCGATGACCTTGTGAGGCCTCTCGCGGTCGATTCCGCGCAAGATCTGCGCTATGATATCGCCCGGCTTTTCGCTTCGGCTGTTGTCCGACGTCACTATAACAAAATCGGCAAGTCTGGAGGCGATCGATCCCATCACGCTCCGCTTCGTTCGGTCGCGGTCTCCGCCGCATCCGAAAAGGACGGTCAGGCGTTGATTTGGATTCATTATCTTTCGCACCGACCGAAGCAGATTTTCAAGTGCGTCGGGGGTGTGGGCAAAATCAATAAAGACAGCTATGTCGTCGCGGCGTGAATATACCCGTTCCATTCGTCCGGGCACTCCGCGCATTGTGCGAAGTCCGTCGCGCACGGATTTGGGATCGATTCCGAGGGAGAGCGCGCATGAAGCCGCCCCAAGGGAATTTGATATGTTAAAATCGCCTGTCATCGGTGAGCTTATTCTGAAAAGCAGATCTCGCGAGAGTAAGCTGTATTCAATGCCGCTGACACCGCGGTTAATGGCATTGATCGTGGTGAAATCGAGATATTCTCCGTCGTCGCGCCTGCCGAAATACATTTTATCGCAAAGCGCACTCTGATACATGCGCACACCATACTCGTCGTCGTGATTGAAAAGACCGACTCGGCACCGCTCAAACAGCTTTGCTTTCGATTGGTAGTAGTTTTCCATAGTGACGTGAAAATCGAGGTGCTCGGGTGTTAGGTTTGTAAATATTCCCGCTTCGAATATGATGGGCGCGAGCTTGTCGAGCGCGAGGGCGTGCGACGATGCTTCCATCATAACATATTGTACCCCCGAAGCGTGCAGTTCACGCAATCGCGGATAAAGTTGCTCGGGATCGGGAGTGGTAAGAGCGGAGGTGGTCGTACCGATTATTGCGGTATTTATCGATGCGGCGGCAAAGATCGCACGGAGCATATATGTGGTCGTGGTTTTGCCGTTGGTGCCTGTCACGGCTATCAGCCGTAATTTTGATGCCGGCGAGCCGTTGAAGTTGGAATACATGAAGGCAGACGCGCGCCTCGTGCTCGATACGATTATCAAAGGAACGGCAGACGACGAGCAGAGCCCGATTATACCTTCCTTTTCAAAGCCGTCCTCGGCAACGATGAGCGATGCGCCCGAGCTGATGGCCGAGGGAATAAAATCGTGACCGTCCTGCTTTGTGCCGCGAATGGCGATAAAGGCATCGCCTCGCTTTAAAAGGCGGCTGTCGGCGCATACACCCGAGATCTCAAGTGTGGGCTCGGCGGTGCAGTATTTGACGTCACAGTGGTTTATAAGATCATAAAGGATCATTGGAAAAATCACGCTCCGTTACTTATGTAATAGACAAATAGGTAAACGTCTGTGATTTTTCCATGCCTTGCTTTTACGCGTCTGTATCTCCGATGTGTCGCATTACAACAGTTACAACAGTACCGTAGTCGACCTGAGTTCCTGCGGCAGGAGTCTGCGATACAACTACCGCGCCCTGACCTGCATTGAGGTTTGTTGCACCCTCAAGCACGATGTTCAGACCCTGACCGATAATGGCCTGCTTTGCTCTTTCGGCGGTACGGCCCATAACGTCGGGGACGGTTGCCTTTTCGTCGGGACGCGCATCGCCGCTGTAAATATATACTTTACCGGTCGCTTTGTTTATCGATGCGCCGCCTGCGGGGATCTGGTAGGTGACCTCCTCGCCGGTGCCGTAAACGGTAAACTTGATTCCGCGGTTGGTAAGGTCGGTTGCAACCTCGGTTACGGTGAGTCCGACGTAGTTGCGGAGTGTGGTCGAAAGGTTGGCCTCCTCTTCGGGAGTGAGGTTGCGCTCAACGCCGATGTAGGGGAGCGCCTCGCTCATGAAGCTTGCAACGTAGGGGGCGGCAACGTATGCGCCGAAGATATTTTCGCACTGCGGTTTGTCAACAACGATGAGCACTGCGATCTGCGGATCGTCGGCGGGGGCGTAACCGATGCACGAACCGACGCGGTAGATCGATTCGCCTTCCTCGTTGAGCTCATCTCGTACCTCGGAGGTACCCGTCTTTGCGGCGATCTTGTATCCCGCAACGTAGGCGTTCTTTGCGCCGCCGTCGGTGGAAACGCCCTGCTCGAGTATTTCGGTGATCTGATTGCATATCTCGGTGCTGATTACCTGACGCTTTACGGTAGACTCGCGGGACATAACGATATTGCCGTTGCCGTCCACAATCTTGTCAACAACGTAGGGTGTATTGAGATATCCGCCGTTCGCAACTGCGCTGATAGCGGTGATTTGCTGAATGGGGGTGACCTTGAAGGTCTGACCGAAGGAGTATACCGCAAGCTCGAGGGTGTTGAAGCTCGAGTAGGGCGAATAGATGGGATTGGATTCGCCGGGCAGGTCTATGCCCGTCTTTTCGCTGTAGCCGAAGGCCTGGAAATATTCGTAGAACTTTTCGCGTCCGATGCGGTCGGCTATCGTCATAAGGGTGGGGTTGCACGACTGCTGGAGCTGGCGCGCGTAGCTTTGAGTGCCGTGACCCCAGATTCTGTGGCAGCGGATCTTGGTGCCCGCAACGACGTGTACGCCGGTGCACTTGAAGGGCTCTTCCCACTGTACCACGTTTTCCTCACGCGCCATGGCGGTGGTGATGATCTTGAAGGTGGAGCCGGGCTCGTAAAGATCGGATACCGCCTTGTTTCGCCACATGGTGAAGGTGGCCGTCGAAAGAGCGGTCTTGTATTCCTCGCTGCTCTCGTGATATCCGAGTGCGTTTACGGTATCGAGCGAGTATTTGTCAAGCGTGTAGGGTGAGTTGAGGTCGAAATCGGGATAGGTAGCCATCGCCAGAACGGCAGACGTGTTTACGTCGATGCATATTCCCGTTACGCGGTTGAGAGGGGTGGATTCCTCAAAGGTTGCACGGAGCTGATTTTCAAGAATGCTCTGCAGACGGGCGTCGATAGTGGTGATAAGATCGCAGCCGTCCTCCGTTTCGATAAAGGTCTCGTACTTGGTGGACATCGCGTGTCCCTGCGCGTCCTTGGCGGTGATGTAGGTGCCGGCGTTGCCCGTGAGGTAGTTGTCATATTTCAGCTCAAGACCCAAAAGGCCGCCGTCGGTTCCGCAGAATCCGATAACGTGGGATGCGAGCGTGCTGTAAGGATAGTAGCGCTTCGACGACGCTTCAAGATAGATCTGGCTTTCGAGGTCGTGCTCTGCGATAAAGGCGCGGAGCTTATCGGCGTCCTCTTCTTCTACGTTTCGCTTTATCGTTCTGTCGGCCTTGTTTGAAAAGTTCGTAATGTTGTACATTACGTTTTCGTAGTCCGCGCCTATGATATCGCGAAGACCGGTTGCAACGATAGATTGCGTGCCGGCATCGGTTATTGCCTTCGGCGAGACGAAAACGCGGTAAACGGTATAGTTTGTGGCGAGCTTAAGTCCGTTTGCATCGTATATAATGCCTCGGTCGGCTTTGACCGTTGTTCTTTTCTGCACGTTGTGTACGACCTTGTTGTGGTAATAGTCGTAGGACACCACCTGCAAATAGAACAGACGGGATATTATTGCGCCGAAAACGAGCACGCATAGGGCGAGCAGTATAAAGCTTCTGCGCGGAATAAATCGGCTCTTTTTGATTTTCGTTACCTTTGCCATTTATGTACCATACCTTTTTTTGTAGGAAAATCGGTTTACTATATATTTTATGTTCGGTGGGCGGGGATATATTACGTCAGTTGATATATTCCCAAAGCTCATCAAGTCTGTCTTTTATCTTGTGGAGAATAGTTTTGGCCGGAGTGTCGTCGACGTTTTCCTCGCTTAAGATCTCGATCTTGTCCTCGTTTTCGATGCTTATGTACTGGCGGGACAGTCGGTCGGTCTTTACCATGCCGAGACGGTTTACAGCGTAGTCCTCGATGAAAACAAGGTCGTTTTTCTTTTCAAGCTCGTCTTCAAGCTCTTTTCGGTGAACTGTCAGCGTGTTCAGCTCCTTTTCGAGATCGGTGATCTCGCGTGTGCGCTCGTTGATGTATACCATGTTGTAGATCATATACATGAAAAGGAGAGTGCAGATTATCGCGCCTGTGATAAAGGTTTTCGGGACGGGGGACTTGTTTTTTGACGAGATGGTGCGGATGCTGCTTTCGGCACGTGCGGCGGCCGCCTCTTCGATCATTCGCTTGTATTCGCGCTTCATTGCCTCGTCGCGCTCTTTTTTGATGGCGAGATACTGCGCCTCGGTGTGGGCATATACGCGGCGACCGTTTTTGTTGAGCACGTAGTGACCTGCGTGGCTCTGTACTCCCGCCTGACGTTTTGCCGTCCTTCTTTGAGGATTTACAGCGGGACGGGGCATCGTTATTTCAAATTCGTATGTCTTTTCGTTCTCGTTTGCGCTCATTACTTGACGGCGCTTTACCGAGGGCTCGACGGGAGAATGCATCTGATAGGGAGTCTGATACCCACTCTGATATGCATTCGGTGCCGTATTTTTCGGAATCGGACGGGCCTGCTTTTTTTGCATGCCCTTCTTTGCGCCCTTTTTGCCCGTCGGAGCACTTTGTGCCGGACGGGGAACCTGGGCGGTGAATTCGTAGGTCCTTTCTGTGCGCGGACCGATGTTGCGCTGCTGAGTGAGTTGGTACGGATATGCCATTTTCCTGTTACCGCGCTACGAATGCAGCGCAATCCTTTCGTGAGATTGTTTGGGGGCAATTTAAATTTTTTCTGCCACGCGGAGCTTTGCGCTGTGCGCGCGCGAATTGTTTTTCAGCTCCTCGGCGGATGACGTTATCGGCTTTTTCGAAATAAGCTTTACCGACGGCTTTTTGCAGCAGATGCAAACGGGGAAATCCTTCGGACAGGTGCAGGGATTTGCAAGAGAGGCGAAGGTGTGCTTCGTTATGCGGTCCTCGAGCGAATGGAAGGTGATGACGGCAAGCCGTCCGCCGACGTTGAGCAGATCGGCAAGCTTCAAAATGGTGGGCTCGATAATACCGAGCTCGTTGTTTACCTCGATCCTTATCGCCTGGAACACTCTTTTGGCGGGATGCCCGCCGTCCTTGGGACGGGGCACGCTCGAGCGAACAAGATCGGCAAGCTCAAGAGTTGTTGATATCGCCTTGTTCTCGCGTGCAGAGATGATCGCATCGGCCACTTTGGGTGCAAATTTTTCCTCGCCGTAGTCGTAAAAGATCTTTATAAGCTGCTCGCGGCTGTAGGAATTGACGATGTCGAATGCGCTGACAGGGTCACTTCGGTTCATTCTCATGTCGAGAGGGGCATCGTTTATGTATGAAAAGCCGCGCTCTGCGGTATCGAGCTGATATGACGACACTCCGAGGTCGATGAGCACTCCGTCCGCCTTTCTGCCTGCAAGAATGGCATCAACGTCGCAAAAATTGGAGTGCACCAGCTCCACCCGGTCGGCAAATGGGGCAAGTCTTTCGCCTGCCGCGGCCAGCGCGTCCTCGTCACGGTCGATTCCGATAAGGCGTCCGCCGTCGGTCAGACGCTTTGCAATCTCAAAGCTGTGGCCGGCACCTCCGAGCGTGCAGTCAACATAAAGCCCGTTTGGTTTAATATTAAGGGCATCAATGCATTCGTCAAGCATTACGGGCAGATGTGAAAACTGCATTTTCCTTTTCGTCCTTTCATTTTTCTCAGAATCCTATCAAAATATTATAGCACGATTTTTTAAAGCTGTTTTTAAGACGATGTAAACAGTGGAGAGTGTAAATGCGGGAATTTAAGGGTATTTATCCGCATTAAGTGTATCGCAGTCTGATTGTGGAAAATCAGACGAGGGAGGCAAGCCGCTCGGCGAAGCGTTCGCAGGCCTCAAAGGGGGTAGCCCAGGATGTCACAAACCGTACCGCGGTGTGATTTTCATCAATTTTGCGGTGAGTCTGGAAGGAAAAATCACATGACAACTTCGCTATAAGCGAGTTTTCCAAAATGGGGAAGAGCTGATTTGTCGTCGATTCTTCGGCCATTTCGATACCGCATTTTTCAAATGCTTTTCTTAAGATGTCAGCAGCTTCATTTGCGTGACGGGCGAGTGAATAGAAAAGCCCGTCGGTGAACAGCTCTTCAAACTGGATGCCAAGCAAAAATCCCTTCGCAAGCATCGCGCCGCGCTGCTTTATGAGGTGGCGGAAATCGTCTTTGAGCGCGTCGTTCATAATGACGAGTGCTTCGCCGAAGAGCGCTCCGTTTTTTGTGCCTCCGATGTAGAACATATCGCAAAGAGAGGCGATGTCTGCCATTGTAAGGTCGTTTGATTCCGATGTCAGCGCCGAGCCGAGTCGGGCACCGTCCAAAAAGAGGTAGAGAGAGTGGGATCTGCAGTATTCGCTGAGCGAGATAAGCTCGGCTTTGCTGTATTGAGTGCCTACCTCGGTGGAATTGGATATATATACGAGCTTGGGCATTACCATGTGCTCGTCGGTATGAAAATCGAGTACGGTCTGTATCTGCTCTGGCGTGATCTTGCCGTCGGACGATTCAACGGTAAGCACCTTGTGACCGCAGGATTCGATCGCACCCGTTTCATGTACGTTGATGTGTCCTGTATGCGCGCAAATTGCTGCCTGATGGGGACGAAGGGCGCCCGATATGGCGATGGCATTGGTCTGCGTGCCGCCGACGAGGATGTGGACATCACAGCTGTCGCACCCGATTTCGTTCTTGATTTTTCTTATGGCATTTTCGGTGTGACTGTCCAGGCTGTAGCCGCTGTTCTGCTCAAGATTTGCTTTTGCCATCGCGGCAAGTATTTTTTCGTGGCAGAGCTCACTGTAATCGTTGCAAAATGAGTACATACAATCCTCGCATTATACTATAATCTAAAATATTATACTATTATATATAAGAAAATTCAATAGAGCAAACTAAAGTAAACGGAAAAATTGACAATAATTTTACACTTTTCGTCAAAATATTCCCAAAAACGAATGAAAAGCCGCGACACC
>JAZSMZ010000143.1:0-8986 GCA_045536155.1 Eubacteriales bacterium | reverse complement strand
ATCGGCTGGTGTCCCTTCAACGAGACGTGGGATCTCGACGGTCGCTGGCAGATAGACGATCTCATTTCCTGCGTATACAAGGCGACAAAGGCGGCCGACAGCAGCCGTCCCTGCATCGATACGAGCGGCGCGCATCACGTTATCACCGATATCTACGACGTGCACAACTACGAGCAGGACGTTGAAAAATTCGCAGAGTTTTACAAAAATCTGCCCATAGACGGAACTTTCGTTGACCAGTACGCCCACCGTCAGCATTACACCGTCGGTCAGCCGATGTTTGTCAGCGAATACGGCGGAATCGCATGGAGCGCGGATAAGTCGGGCTGGGGATACGGTAATGCGCCCCAGACCGAGGAGGAGTTCATCGCCCGTCTTCGCGGACTTTCCGATACCCTGCTTGACAATCCCTGCATGCTCGGATTCTGCTACACTCAGCTTACCGACATCGAGCAGGAGCAGAACGGTCTTTACACCTACGACCGCCGTCCGAAATTTGATCCCGCAATAATTCACGCAATTCTTTCGAGAAAAGCCGCCATTGAAGACTGATAAGGGTCGCTTTGTATGAATAGAAAACGGCTGTTTTATCTGATCGCCTTTCTCGCGTTTGTTGCGATCGAGGTAATGATCGCGCTTTTCGTTAACGACAGTTTCGTCCGTCCGTACGTCGGCGACGTGCTCGTCGTTATGGTCATATACTGCTTTGTTCGGATATTTATCCCGAGCGGCGTACGCCTTTTGCCGCTGTACATTTTCATTTTTGCACTTGCGGTGGAGATCGGCCAGTATTTCGATTTCGTCGCCCTTTTGGGGCTTGAAGATAACAGACTTTTATCGACCGTGCTCGGACGGACGTTTTCGGTATCCGATATAGTCTGCTACGCCGTGGGATGCGCGATCGTTTCGGCCTGTCCTCTTTTGTTCAAACATTTGAAACATACGTAAAAAGGAGCTTTTCAAAGCTCCTTTTTTATTGCTTTCGAAAAGATAATCGTGAGGAAATTTTTTGCACTTTGGCATATTATTAATATAGGCGGAAATAGTCAACAGAAAGGTAGAAATATGGAGATAAAAGAAAACTTCGTTTATAAAAACGAATGCTATAAAGCAAACCGATACCATAAGGTGCGCGGAATTATGATCCATTCGACGGGCACAAATCAGACGCGTCTGTCGGTATGGCACCGGCTTTTCAATACCCTGCGCCCGCAAAACAGGCAGGTATGTGTGCATGCCTTTATCGGTCTTGACGATGACGGCCGTGTGAACACAATGCAGACTCTGCCTTGGGAGAGCGTCGGCTGGCACAGCGGAAGCGGCTTTCTCGGCTGGAGCAAAAATGCCAACAACACGGGCTATATCGGCATCGAGCTGTGTGAAGACGATCTCGGTGACGGCGAATATCTTGACCGAGTAATAGCCGAGGCACTTGAGGTCTGCGCCCATCTTTGTCAAAAATACGGAATTGACGAGAAGAGCATTATCTGCCACGCCGAGGGACACCGCAAGGGAATTGCATCAAACCATGCCGATGTCGAGCATTGGTTTTCGCATCACAAAAAAACGATGGACGCTTTTCGCGCCGACGTGCGCGCCCGTCTGACGGGGGATGGCGAGGCGGCGGAGAATATCGAAGAGGAAAAAGCAACCTTTGAGGTGGGCGATAAAGTCAAGATAGCTCGCTTTGCCGACGAGGACAAAAAGCGCGCTTACACCTACACGGGCGGCACATTCAGAGCATATTACGACGTCTACGACGTCCTCTCGCTGCGCTCCGACTGTATCGTCATCGGCATCGGCCGCGTAGTGACGGCCGCGGTCAATGCGCGCGACATCAAAAAGGTTGGTGAGGGCGAATGACCTGGGAGATCGTTTTGGGACTTATCGCCCTCGTAGGCTTTTGCATCACGATCGGCACGGTGCTCGCAAAGCTGGTGCACACGCTCACCCGACTCGACGTAACTCTCGGCGCGCTTATCGAGGAGGATCGCGAGAACAATATCAAGTGTAAAAACGACCGCCGCGATATCCACCGTCAGCTCGACGAGCATGAGATCCGCATTCACGATCTCGAGCGCGCATAAGCGGATGCATCAGAGAGGTTGTTGACGGTACTGTTTCCGGCGGTAACTCCGTAATTCGCATTTACGGCGATGCAGGCAGCGACGTAGATATCGATGTCGCAGGCGGCACATTCACCGGCGTGATCAAGGTTTCTGACGGTTATGCGAATACCGATGCAATCGAGCTCACCGGCGGTACATACGATGAAAAAGTTGACGCTGCATACATTGCAGACGGCTTCATGCTCGTAGATAACGGCAACGGAACATATGGTATCACCTCTGCTCCTGTAACTGTCAACGGCGTTGGATATACAACACTTGCGGAAGCGCTCGCTGCAGCAAATTCAAGCTCTACAGCAGTCACAGTAAAACTGCACCGCGATTCCACTGAGGCTATGGTTATGGTTGGTAGCTCGGTAACCCTTGATCTTAATGGTTATAAACTTACTGCTTCAATGCTGGCTTCCTTCGGTAACATCATTGACGGCGATAAGGGTGGCAAGGGCGCATTTATAAGCAATGCTGCTTCTACAGTGATCAGCGCAAACAACGCGTTTATGCCCCTCTATGATTCCGCTAATGGTTGTTACAGACTCTATGCATATGAGTTTGTCAGCAAGGGATCCCAGATAGTTAGCTCCAATTCGATCAAGTATGGTGTTGCACTGAGATTTGCGAACACTGAAGCCTTTGATCTTATTGCAAATGGTGACAGCGGTTTGTCCTTCAACTTCAAACTTGTTCTTAACGATAAGACCAACTCACCGCAGAATTTCGATTACTCCGGTACTGTTTTGAAGAACTGGGCAACAGCAGCAAAGAACTACTACAATGATCCTGCCAATACAAAAGACTTTGCTTTGACACTGACACTGAATGGCTTGACTACTTTGGATGCCGGAACAAAGCTCGATCTGACACCTTCTGTTATCGCAGGCATTGGAGATACCAGTGCAAGCGGAAGTGTAATCAGCTATACAACTCCTCAGGCGTAAATAGCTGCCCAAATAAGAATCAAGTAAGAAAGGTTAATTGTCATGAAAAAGACATACGAAGCCCCTGAAGTAGAAGTGCTCATGTTTGTTCAGAAAGAAGATATCACGGACTTGAGCGGCGAAATCGGTGGAGGAGAAGGATTAGGCGGCGCATCATTAGGCGGAGAAGAGTGGTAATTTCGCTCGCAACTTAGCAACTCGTCAATGTTTAAGTTGACGATGCGCAATTACATCCACCACCACAAAAAGGGCATCTCACTGAGATGCCCTTTTTCCATATCCAACCAAAAAGCAGACACATCAACAACGACGTGTCTGCTTTTTACTGCCATGGATTATATTTGCTGATAGTATGCTTTTTGAGTCTTAACTACGCTTTACCGTTTCCGTCATCAATTCAATGCGGTGATCTTGAAACTATCGAAATCGGTAATTGATTTATAAGCACGGACGCCTGCCATACCTTGAATAAAGGGATTGGCATCGGTATAATCAATATACAGCTGATCGTCTACATAAACCTTGATATTGGCGCCTTCGCAAACCACCTTTAAACGATAGGTGTTGTTCACCCTGAAAACCCCACTCGCCTTTTCCAATTGAGTGTAGCTATAGCTCAGCTTGGCGAGGACGACACCGTCTTTGGCAATACCAACGTAGTAGCCCTGCAGCCAGTCGATGGATGCTTGAGCATCTGCATCGGTGGCTTTATCCGGGGAGTATGTGGGGCTGAGAGCGGTCGAACCGGGATCGGTGGCGCGAACGATCAAGCCTGCATTTACGTCCTTTTGCGGCGTTACGTCCGCTTCGACAGTATAGTCGCCCCAGTTGCGATCTCCGTACAGCCTCTTTCCCGTATCGGAACCGCCCTTGATAGTGAGCATGCTATGTTTGATCGTCCAGTTGCCGTCGGTGTATTGATTGCCATCTGCGTCGGAGTCATATCCCAATTCAAGCATCGTAACGTCTTGTGCTTTCAGCATATTGAAGCGAACAAAGCTTGCAACGCCTTCGATAATCTTGAATGATATGGTGTGCTGTCCCTTTTTTAACGGGATTTTTCGGATCACTGCGGTGGCAAGCTCGTCGCTTGCAGTAAGATCGATCGTGCCTGCCGACTTTCCGTCTACGAAGACCTCCATTGCGGCGCTCGAATTTTTGTCATCTGTACAGTATTCGGCGGCAAGGTCGTAGTTACCGTCGGCAACGGCTAAAATTCGGTAATTGAGCACGTTGCCCGTCTGAGCGCTTACCGCATTCATGGCACTCTTGCGAACGGTCGGGAACTTGCCGGTTGTGTAGGCGGTTGCAGGAATCAGACCGCTGATTCCCGAGACGGTCTTGTAATCGTCTGCATTGCTGTCTCCGCCCACTGCTCCTGTTGCGCCTATAAATCCGAAGGCGGCATCCTTGTTTTGAGCAATGTAGCCGATAGATCCGCCCGCAAGGGCACTGTCCTTGATCTCGCATATCTCGCGGTCGTTCATATAGAAAGTGTAGGTGCTTTCGTTTTTTTCAATCTGAATCGACTGAATGCAGTCGAATCTTACGTCTTCTTTAAAGGATTGGATCACGTTATACTCGGAAACGGTAGCCTCGCCGTCAACGGTGACGGTGATGATCACCTTTTGGCCGGCAGGATCAAATACCATAGAACCAAAATTTTCATCGTCGGTGTAGCTGAAGATTGCACCTGCCATGCCGCCCTCGGCGATATTGGCGACGTTATATTCCGCGGTATAGTTGCCAAGGAATCGCTTGTCGGATACAATGGAGCCTTCAGCGCTCAGCGTAAGTCCGACGTTGGCATCTGTGGCAGCGGAGCCGTTCAGCGTCCAGCCCTTCAAGGAATCGTCACTGTCAAAATAGCTGTAGATATCGGGCATATCGGGCACTTGCTGCTCGTCGAATGTGGGACCCATTACTTCCATGGTAGAGCCGTTGAAGACGATACGGTCGATATTCACGTCTCGGCTGTAGCCGTTGGACTTCATCGAGTGGTATGCGATGTAATAGCTGTCCAGATCGGGACCCTTTACGGTAGAGCTGTGACCCAGGTGATGTCCCTCGTCAGACGTGTTAATGAGAACGGTCTGATTTCGGGAAGTCTTAAACGACGTAGGCGAGATCTTGCTGTACACGTAATTGATACGATAGGCAAGGCTTTGATAATTGTTGCCCGTGAAGGTCATGTAATAATAGCCGTCGTGATAGACAACCATGGGACCCTCGGTCCAACGACCGTCCATGGAGGTGATATCGAGAGAGGACAAGAAGGTCATTTCGGTAGGGCTGTACATGGTGTAGGCTCGGATGGCGGTGTCACCGGCTGTATAAAAATACCATCTTCCGCCGTTGTCAATGAATACCGAGCCATCGATGTTCATGCCGATATTGCCGGTCGCCGCCTTGAAAGGACCGGTCGGGCTGTCGCTGGTGTATACGAAATGGCCGAGACCCTTGGGCGAAGCGTACATATAGAATTTGCCGTTGTAGTAGTGTACTTCGGGAGCCCAAGCGCCGTCTGCCGTCTGCTCCTCGGTACACATTCCCACGTACGACCAAGACACCAAATTATCCGAGCTCCAGCAATGGACGCCTTTTCCGGGGCTGGTGACGTACAGATAATAGTGACCGTTATAGCGCATAACGAAAGGGTCACCCAAATGCCACCCGTTCGATTCCTCCGCGGTCAAGACGGGATTTTGATAGACGTCTATCTCTTCAATGGCAGAATAATCGATATCGGTTGCCGGAGTCTGCGGCACCGTATCGACAGAATCGGTGGGCGAGTCGGATTGACAGGATGCAAACGTTGGGATCAACATGATCGCACAAAGAGCGAGAGAAATCCATTTTTTAAGCATTGGTTGTACTCCTCGGTGATAAATATTCGTTTTTTTCATTATAACATATTGATGGAGAAAAGCAAGATTATTTTGTGAATTTGCAATCGGCAACCGTTACGGGACGGTTGTGCTTTTGAAGGGCGATATCTGTTGCGTCAACTTTGCTGTGCATTAATAAAAAGCAGACGCAGTTTATTCGAGGCGTCCCGAAGGATACTGCACGCGATATAAATTCGTAGGGGAAGGGATTCCCCTCCCGCAATGCTTTTGCATATAATCGGTAGGGGAGACCCCTCCCCTACAATATAAAAATATCTTATCTTACTTGTTCATACAGCAACAGCACAAAAAGCGGTCACACTAACAGAGTACAGTTTTCTGATTAAAAAGTCAAGCTTTACCATATTTCTATTTACAAATTGTGCGATGTGTGATATAATGATTATGCCAAACAAGTTGAATATTTGAACAAGGTGTTTTTTCGTTTTAGTGAAACTATGCCTTTTTCCGCGTGCTCATTTTTGAACTTCGGTAAAAACGCAAATTCCATGAAATGGGCGCAAAGGCATGAATGTCTTGTTCGTTTCAACTTGTTTGGCGACAGTCGGAGTTTGCGCTTTTCGGTGCGCTAACTTCGGTTGGCGCACTTTTTTATTTTATTAAGTTTTAGAAAGAAGGAACACATCATGGAAATGCTATTGGTTGGTTTGGTTATGCTTGTTATTGGCACTATTGCGGGTATTGTCAACACACAAAAAGCCAACAAAATTAAAAGAGCAGAGGCTCTTCTTAGCAGTTGCAGTCTTGAGGGTAAAACTCTGCATATTAAAGAGCAGAACAAATTGTTTGCGACTGTTATGGAAATTAAAATCATGAAGTCGCACAATATCAGAATGACCCCTTGAAGGTTCATGTTGGAGCTGCAACAGTCGGTGGTGTTACAACAGGTGGTGTATACACAACTGGCGGAGGTATTTCTCAAACTGATTACAATGATGGAAGATCGGTACTTATCTACAAACAAGTAGCTAAGCCGAAAGAAAACGAAGTCCACCTTACAACATTCATTTCCGAAACAGAACTGAAGAGTATTGTGTTGTCTGACGAGCTTGCTCGGAAGGCTAAACAATCGGAGATTAAAGAATATCTCAAGGGAAACACTATTGAAATAGTTCAAGAAGTAAAACCCTCTAATATCGTGGCTGAACTTATGAGTATGGGACAAAACCTTCGTGCAGCAAATCAACTGAACATGGAACAGGCGGCAGGATACCCCGGCAGGAAAAAATGTGAGAAAATCATCGCTTGGTTGTGTGAAGAATAAAACAATTTTGGAGCGGACTTGCGTCCGCTCCTTTTTATGCTTCCAAAAGTCCAACATATTTATAAACTGTATTTCTACTCGGACAACACACTCGCGCCAATTTGCAACATATAATATCATACTAAAAACAATTGGACACATCACTCGGGAAAAACCGAAAATGATGTGTCCAACTCTTTTATTAAATTATCCTGGCCTGTTTAAGCCAAAAATCATCTTACTTGTTCATTGCTTCCTGAACAGCAACTGCACATGCAACAGTCATACCAACCATGGGGTTGTTACCTGCGCCGATCAGACCCATCATTTCAACGTGAGCCGGAACGGAGGAGGAGCCTGCGAACTGAGCGTCGCCGTGCATTCTTCCCATAGTGTCGGTCAGACCGTAGGAAGCGGGACCTGCTGCCATGTTATCGGGATGGAGAGTACGGCCTGTGCCGCCGCCCGATGCAACGGAGAAGTACTTCTTGCCGTTTTCCCAGGACCACTTCTTGTAGGTGCCTGCAACGGGATGCTGGAAGCGGGTGGGGTTGGTGGAGTTACCGGTGATGGAAACGTCAACGTTTTCCAACTTCATAACTGCAACGCCCTCGAGAACGTCGTTACAGCCGTAGCAGCGAACCTTGGCCTTGTCGCCATCAGAGTAAGCTGTTTCGGAAACGATCTTGAGCTCGTCGGTGTAGAAGTCATACTCGGTCTGAACGTAGGTAAAGCCGTTGATGCGGGAGATGATGAAAGCGGCGTCCTTGCCAAGACCGTTGAGGATAACGCGGAGGGGCTCTTTTCTTACCTTGTTAGCGGTTCTTGCGATACCGATAGCGCCTTCAGCAGCTGCGAAGGACTCGTGACCTGCGAGGAAGCAGAAGCACTTGGTTTCTTCGCGAAGAAGCATTGCGCCGAGGTTGCCGTGACCGATACCAACCTTACGGGTTTCGGCAACGGAGCCGGGGATGCAAAATGCCTGCAGACCGAGACCGATAGCTTCGGCAGCGTCAGCGGCATTGGTGATGCCCTTCTTTATTGCGATAGCGCAGCCGAGGGTATATGCCCAAGCGGCGTTTTCGAATGCGATGGGCTGTACGCCCTTAACGATTGCTTCGGGATCAAAGCCCTTATCGAGGCAGATCTGGCGAGCATCTTCGAGGTCGGCAATGTTGTATTCAGCCATGCAAGCCTCAATTTTGGGCATGCGGCGTTCCTTGCCTTCAAATTTTACGTTGTTAGACATTTACGTTGCCTCCTCTCTCTTATTCCTGACGCGGGTCAATGTACTTGACAGCGTCGGCATATCTGCCGTAGGTCTTGATGTTGGATTCGTATGCCTCTTTGGGATCGGTGCCCTTCTTGATGGCATCCATCATCTTGCCGAGGTGTACGAACTTATAGCCGATAACTTCGTTGCCTGCGTCAAGACCGAGGGAAAGGATATATCCCTCTGCCATTTCGAGGTAACGAACACCCTTGGTGTTTGTAGCGAAAATGGTACCTACCTGGGAACGAAGACCCTTGCCGAGGTCGTCGAGGGAGGAACCGACGGGAAGTCCGTCTTCAGAGAAAGCGGTCTGGGAACGGCCGTAAGCGAGCTGCTTGAAGATCTCGCGCATTGCTACGTTGATAGCGTCGCAAACGAGGTCGGTATTGAGAGCCTCGAGAAGGGTCTTGCCCTGGAGGATCTCAGCAGCCATAGCTGCGGAGTGGGTCATGCCCGAGCATCCCAGGGTCTCAACAAGAGCCTCTTCGATGATGCCG
>JAZSMZ010000055.1:0-13426 GCA_045536155.1 Eubacteriales bacterium | reverse complement strand
GGATTTCGGTACAGGTGCCGTAAAGGTAACTCCCGGACATGACCCGAACGACTTTGAGATGGGTCAGAGAAACGGTCTTGAAACTATTAATATCTTAAATCCCGATGGAACTATCAACGAAAACGGCGGCTCCTTTGCCGGACTTGACCGTGTTGATGCGAGAAAAGCAGTCGTTGAGGCCTTGAAGGAACAGGGGTATCTCGTAAAAATCGAAAAATACAGCCACAACGTAGGCCATTGCTACCGCTGCTCGAGCGTTCTTGAGCCCGTTGCCTTCAAGCCCCAGTGGTTCGTTAAGATGAAGCCTCTTGCCGAGCCTGCCATCAAGGTCGTAAAGGACGGCGAGGTAAGATACATTCCCGAGCGCTTCTCGAAAAACTACCTCAACTGGATGGAAAACATCCACGACTGGTGCATCTCCCGTCAGCTCTGGTGGGGTCACAGAATCCCCGCATTCTATTGCGCGGACTGCGGCGAGATGGTCGTATCCGAAGAGGACGTACACGTTTGTCCCAAGTGCGGCTCGCACAATATGAGCCAGGACGAAGACGTTCTCGACACCTGGTTCTCCTCGGCACTTTGGCCCTTCTCCACACTCGGCTGGCCTGAAAAGACAGAGGACCTCAAATACTTCTATCCCACCAATGTGCTTGTCACCGCTTATGACATCATCACTTTCTGGGTTTCCAAGATGATTTTCATGGGAATAGAAAATATGGAACAAATTCCGTTCCCCGACGTCTTTATACATGGACTTGTTCGTGACGCTCAGGGACGCAAGATGTCCAAATCGCTCGGAAACGGTATCGACCCGCTCGAGATCATCGACAAATACGGTGCCGATGCTCTCCGCTTTGCTCTTGCAACAGGCAACTCGCCCGGAAACGATATGCGCTTCTCCGATGAAAAGATCGAAAGCGCGCGCAACTTCAACAACAAGATCTGGAACGCCGCAAGATTTGTGCTTATGAATCTTGATATCGACGAGATCGCTCTTCCCGATACCGCACTTTTGACCGTTGAGGATCGCTGGATTCTCTCACGTTACAATAAGCTTGTCGGTGAGGTAAGCGATAACCTCGAAAAATATGAGCTGGGCGTAGCTCTTTCCAAGCTTTACGACTTCTTCTGGGATGTATTCTGCGATTGGTACATCGAGCTGTCGAAGTACCGTCTTTCCAACGGCGACAAGAACGCCCAGAACGTCATCGCATACGTTTTGACCAACTCGCTTCGCTTGCTCCATCCGTTTGTTCCCTTTATCACCGAGGAGATCTGGCAGTCGCTCCCCCGTCAGGCCGACGAGGGCGAATCTCTCATGATCTGCGCTTGGCCCAAGGTCAGCGATGAGCTCAACTTCCCCGAGGACGAAGCAAAGATGAACAGCATCATCGAGGTCATACGCGCGATAAGAAACCGCCGTACCGAGATGAACGTTCCTCCGTCCAGAAAGGCAAAGCTTTATTTTGTAACCGACCGCCGCGACATCTTCACCGAAGACCTCGCACCTCATTTCTCCCGCCTTGCATCGGCATCCGAGCTTGAATTTGTCGACGAATATACCGATGAAAATGCTCTTTCCATCGTTACCGACACCGCAAGAGTATACATTCCTCTTTCCGAGATCGTCGATATGGAAAAGGAAAAGGCAAGACTGGAAAAGGAAAGACAGAACACCATCGGCGAGATCGACCGCCTCGAAAAGAAGCTTTCTAATGAAGGCTTTACCGCAAAGGCTCCCGCCGCAGTAGTTGAAGGCGAGAAAGCAAAGCTTCAGAAATACCGTGACACACTCAGCGCAATAGAATCGGCCATAGCAAAATTGCAGTAACAACAAGCCGTAAAAGTGTGACGCGGCCTTTCACAAAATGTTTGAACTTTAATATGTGGATCATATAAAGATAAAACAAACCCGAAAGGAGATTTTCAAAAAATGAAAAAACGCATCACACTTTTACTCGCAGCCCTTTTGGTTCTTACCTCTTTTGTCTCGTGCGCGTCGAAGAACGCAGCAAGGGATGAGGCATTTTATGAGGTGACCGAATCTGTATCGGGAGCAAACGGCAAATACGCTACCGATATGGATTTCGGATACAGCTCCAAGGGCGACTATGCGCCCGAGATCGAAATGGAAACGGGCGAAAGGGTCGACAGCAGTGCCGATCTTACCGACAACCGCAAGATCGTGCGCGAGATGTCGCTCCGTCTTGAAACCAAGACCTTTGACGATGCTGTTTTAAAGATCCGCTCGAGCATAAAAGAAATCGGCGGATACATCGAAAGCTCGTACGTTTCGGGCTCGTCGATGAACAATACAGGCTCGCCGAGAAATGCGTCCTTCGTTCTCCGTATCCCCGCGTCGTCGCTTGACGTCTACGTTGAGGGACTTGGAGATATGTTCAACACCCTTTCGAAAAACGAAAACGCAAGGGATATCACCGATGCCTATTTCGATACCGCTTCCAAACTGAAGTCCCTTCAGACTCAGGAAGAGCGTCTGATTGCCATGCTCGAGGGTGCAAACGAGCTCGAATATATGCTTCGTATCGAAGAGACTTTGGCAAACGTCAGATACGAGATCGAAAAGGTGTATTCCACTCTGCAGAGATACGACAGCATGGTATCAATGTCCACTCTGACTATCGATCTTCGTGAGGTTGTGGAATATAAGGTCAATCCCGCACTTCCCAAGACATTTGGCGAAAGAGTATCGATCGCCTTTGAGGAATCGTGGGACGATTTTGCCGACAACTGCCGCGATTTCGCAGTTGAGTTGGTATATTCTATTCCCACTCTTATCGTATTGATCGTTATCTTCGGCGCAATCGTTTGGATAATTTGCGCGAGCGTTAAGAGAAGCCGCAAAAAGAAGGCTGCAAAATATCAGTATGTACCCGCTGCACCGACCGAGACTGCCGAAAATAAAGACGAACAGAAATAAGACAACAAAAAAGACGGAGAACTTAAAGTGTTCTCCGTCTTTTTTTTTATGCACGGTAATTGTTATACTGTTTCAACCTTGATTACGTTGGTGTTGCCGGTGTGGCCGTTTGTCATGCCGCCTGTGATTACGATGTGATCGCCCGTCGTTAGCGAGCAATGCTTCTCGGCAAGCTTCTTTGCGGCGTAAAATACTACGTCAAGCGAGTTTACAAGCTCGCTCATAACGGGAGTAACTCCCCAGGAGAGCGCCAGCTTGCGCCAGGTCTTTTGTTCGGTGGTTACGCCGAGAATATCGATAGGACATCTGAAGCGGGATACCATTCGCGCTGTCATGCCCGAGATGGTACAGACGGCGATCGCCTTTGCATTGATGTCTATCGCCATGCCGCAGGTGGCATGTGAGATGGCATCGACGGTATTTCTTATGATAAAATCGGAATCGCGGAACATTTTTCTGTAGTCGATGCCGCGCTCGGTCTGAAGAGCTATCCTTGCCATGGTGGAAACCGTCTCGACGGGATATTTTCCCGCTGCCGTTTCGCCCGAAAGCATGATTGCGCTCGTTCCGTCATAAACGGAGTTTGCAACGTCGGATATTTCGGCACGGGTGGGGCGGGGATTGTATATCATCGATTCGAGCATCTCGGTTGCGGTGATAACGCGCTTTCCAAGTAAGCGGCAGGTGGTGATGAGATGCTTTTGGATACCGGGAAGCTCCTCAAAGGGTACTTCTACACCCATGTCGCCGCGAGCGACCATAATTCCGTCGCATTCTTCGCATATTTCGCGGATGTTGTCAACGCCCGATCGGTTTTCGATCTTTGCGATTATGTCAATTCCTTTGCCGCCGTTTTCGGCAAGGAAGGATTTGACATCCAAAAGATCCTGCTTTTTTGAAACGAAGGAGCAGGCGATAAAGTCGACCTCTTCTTTGATTCCGAAGAGCAGGTCGCGCTTGTCGTCATCACTGAGGTAGGGCTGGGAGAGTACCTTGCCGGGAAAGCTCATGCTCTTGCGGTTTGAAAGCTCGCCGCCCGCAATTACGCGGCAGACGATCTCGCGTCCGCGAATCTCTTCAACCTCAAATATCAAAAGACCGTTGTTGAGTAAAATCCGATCGCCCGGTGCCATTTCGTCGGGGAGAGCCTCGTAGTTTACCGAAACGCGGTTTTGATCGCCGATCACGTCCTCTGATGTGAAAATGAAGCTGTCGCCCTCTTTAAGCTGGATCTTGCCGTCAGCAAAGGTCTTGATGCGGTATTCAGGCCCCTTTGTGTCGAGCAGAATGGCGATAGGAAGGCCGAGCTTTTCGCGGACTTTTTTGATGCGGTCGATGTTGATCTTGTGATCCTCGTGTGTGCCGTGCGAGAAATTAAGTCTTGCCACGTTCATGCCCGCAAGACACATTTCGCTTAAAATCTCCTCGGTGTTGCATGCGGGACCGATGGTGCAAACTATTTTTGTTTTGCGCATATTTGATCTCCTGACTGGATAATTACGTACTTGTTTTACTTAACTATATCACAAAGTTGCATACAAGTCAATAAAAGGGACAGGATTTTCCTGTCCCTTTTGTCTTTTATTATTATCTTTTTTGCCAGGTTTTAAGCGAGAAGAGAGTAAGTATCGGGAAGAGCTCAAGACGGCCGGCAAGCATGTCAAATATCAAAACGATCTTCGACATGGGGTTGAACGCGGCAAAGTTTTGAGTCGGACCCACTCCTTCAAGACCGGGACCGATGTTGTTAAGCGTTGCCGCAACCGCGGTAAATGCTGTCGTTACATCGGGACTGTCAAAGGAGATAAGGAAAACGGAGCCGATCAAAATTACGATATAGGCACATAAATATGCGCTTATGCCGTGGTGGAATTCGGGGCTGAGAATCTTTCCTTCAAACTTGACCGATGCAACCGATCTCGGCGATATCTGATGCTTTATCTGTGCAAACGCGGTCTTGACAATTACGATAATACGGGATATTTTAAGACCGCCGCCCGTCGATCCCGCGCAGGCGCCCACAAACATCAGTACGACAAGTATAACCTTCGAAAAGGTGGGCCAGAGATTGAAGTCGGCGGTGGCAAAGCCTGTCGTGGAGATTATTGTTGCAACCTGGAATGCCGCATCGCGCAGAGCACGCCCGAATGAATCGTACTGGGGCAGGATATTTACCGATATAAGGAGAATGGATACGATAACAATGATGAAGAAAGCGCGAAGCTCCTCGTTTTTGAGCACCTGCTTTACGCTTCCGATAAGAAGCAGGTAGTAAAGAGTGAAGTTTACGCTGAAAATGAGCATGAACACCGTGATAACGATGTCGATATACGCGCTGTTATATGCCGCGATGCTTGCGCTCTTGATCGCAAATCCGCCCGTGCCCGCAGTTGCAAAAGCATTTACGAGTGAATCAAAGAGGGGCATTTTTCCGCATAGCAGGAAAACGACCATTACGGCGGTGAGCGCTATATATATGGCGTAAAGGATCTGTGCGGTAAAGCGCATTTTTGCAACGATCTTGCCGACGGTAGGACCGGGAACCTCGGCGCGCATAAGATGCATGGAGTTTCTGTCGTTTTTCGGCAGAATTGCAAGCATGAATACCAGCACACCCATGCCGCCTATCCAATGAGTAAACGATCTCCAGAACAGATTGGCATAGGAAAGTGCTTCAACGTCGGACAGTATGGACGATCCTGTGGTGGTGAATCCCGACACTATCTCAAAAAGGCAATCAAGGTAAGTTGGTATCTCACGGCTCAGATAGAGGGGCAATGCGCCCGCCAAACTCACCGCAAGCCAGCCAAGTCCGACGACGGCAAGCCCTTCGCGGGCAAATATCACAGGATTTTTTACCTTGAATATAAACGAAAGTGAACCGACAGCAAGTAAAATTCCCGCAGTTATCAAGTAGGCATAGAGCGAGCTCTCCCCGTATATAGCGGCTACCGCCGCAGGGAAGAGAAGCAACAGCCCCTCGACAAAGAGGATCTTGCCGATAGTGTTAAGTACGTATTTAATATTCATATCTTTATGCCAGTATATCGTCGAGCACCGACAGATTTTCGTTTGCGGTGACGACGACTACGCTGTCACCCACCTTGATGCTGTCATTACCGCCGGGGATAATGATCGCGTTTTGACGAATAATGCAGGAAATAAGCATGTTCTTTTTAAGACTGAGCTCACGCAGAGGCTTGTCGGTGACGTCGCTATTTTCCGATACGTAGAATTCGAGCGCCTCCACACGGTCGTCAACGAGCTTGTAAAGCGTCTTGATGCTGCTCGCACCGCTGTTGTTCATCGCGCGGACGTAGCTTAAGATCATATTTGTGGTTATCTGCTTTGGAGAGATTACGGTGTCGAGTCCGACATCCTTTAAAATGCCGACGAGCGAGGGCTTGTTGACCTTTGTGATAACCTTTTTGATCTGACGCTGATTTGCGTACATCGAAAGGATCATGTTTTCTTCGTCAACTCCGGTAAGAGCCACACAGGTGTCGGCGCTGTCGAAGTTTTCCTCAGCGAGAAGATCCTGATCGGTGGCATCTCCGTACACGATATCAGCCTTGGGCAAAAGCTCGGAAAGCTCAAGCGCACGCTTTTTGTCCTTTTCTACTATCTTTACCGACATACCAATCTCGAGAAGCTGATCGGAGAGGTAGTATGCAATTCTTCCGCCGCCGATGAGGAACACGCGCTTTGTGCGCATTCTTTCCTTGTCAACGATTTTGAAAAATGAAACAAGCTCGGAATGTGATGCGGTAAAGTGAATGCGGTCGCCCGCCATAAGAGTGAAATGACCGCTCGGTATAAATACCTCGTCGCCGCGCAGAACCGCACATACGAGGAGCTTGACGTTCAGCTTCTTTTGAAGCTCGAATACCTTTATTCCGTCGAGAATACTGCCTTGTGATATCTTCATTTCAACGAGGTCGACGCGGCCTTTGGCAAAGGTGTCGATTTTGATGGCGGCGGGGAAACGAAGCGATCGTGCGATCTCTCGTGCCGACTCCATCTCGGGGTTGACGACCATATCCAGTCCCATTTCGTCGAGCATGAACATGAACTGGCTCGAATACTCGGGGTCGCGTATACGGGCGATGGTGTGCTTTACGCCCACTTTTTTGGCAACCAGACAGCAGAGCATATTCATTTCGTCGGTCGACGTCATTGCTATCATGATGTCGGCAGTCTTAACTCCGGCCTCAAGCTGGACGGAGTAGTTCACACCGTTACCTGTAACGCCCATTACGTCAAATGAATTGACAGCGCTTTCGACAACTGCGGGATCGGTGTCGACGACGGTGACGTCGTTGCCCTCTTTCGACAGATATTCGGTTAGGGTAAGTCCTATTTTTCCTAGTCCGATTACAACGATTTTCATTTTTTCGTCCGATTGCCTCTCAAAAAAATAATATATTTAACAATATTATACCAAAATATCGCCGTTTTGCAATAATATATCGAAAATTTGTCTTGAAATGAGAAAGATTTTGTGGTAAAATGGCTTTGATACAAAAAATCATAAAGGATAACGCGATGAAATACGATGTAAATTCCGATTGGAATAAGGTTTACGGCGATATTGTTGACGAATGCTGCGATCTTTTTTGCAAAAAGCTTGGAGATTATGGCCCTACTTGGCTGTATTTTCGCGATATATCGCTTATAGATACACTCTGGATAAAGGTTAAAAGAGTCCGCACTCTCGAGGAAAACGGTGACGTTTCTGCCGTAGGCGAGGGAAGAGAGGGCGAATTTATAGGAATCATCAATTACGCCGCTGTCGTTTTGATGAAGCATCGCTTCAGCGATATATTCTTCGATGCCGACCATTACGTTTCCAATCCCGATGCGGCCGAGGCTGTATCGGTTGAAACCGTTATGAAATATTTTAGAGCGGTGCTCGACGAGGTGTGCGAGCTTTGCCGCAGAAAAAATCACGACTACGGTGCCGCATGGGTCGAAATGGACGGAAAGTCCATTACCGATCAGGTAATAATCCGCGTGCTCAGGATCAAAAGCTTTTTAAAGGGAGGCGCACCCGCTCACTCCGAGGGTGAGGACGCCCAGCTCATGGACATCATCAATTACAGCATCTTCGGCCTTATAAAGGCAAGGGGAATCAAGTTTTAAAATATCGCGCCAGCGCCTCGCAAAGCATTGCATTTGCGTTGACGAGCGCTGCTGATTTGTCAAATAACAGCGCATCACTGCCCATTTTCCGAAAGAGCATCTCAGTCATGCTTTCGGCGATGGGCAGTTTGTTTTTTGCGGCGTGCAAAAGCAGTATTCCGAAAGCGTCAAGCTCGTCGTTTGAAATGAGCTCATCGGCAAGTGAGGCGATATCATCGCCTATATGTCCCAATGCGATAAGCAGGCATCTGTCGTAGGGCAAAAGAATATCGGTATCTGCCTTTTGGGGCGATATATTTGTCCCATCGCGCATTTCGTCAGCAAAGCATTTGTCGCATAAATAGCGCATATCGCTTTTTCTTTCGAGCATTTCGATAACAAAGCGACCGTTCGAAGCACATTTGTCGCAAAAGCCTGCTTTAAAACGGGTCTTGCGGTTGAATTCTGCACAGAGGGCGAACGACTTAGCACCGCTCTCGGTTATAAAAGATGCCTCCAACGCCTTTTCGGCCTTCTTTGCACAATCGGCGAAAAGCGCTTTTTCGTCGGGCAAAAGATGGGATGCCGCAATGAGTGAGCGCTCAAATAAAATAGTGCTTCTTGCCGATGCATAATGAAGGTTGGCAGCAGGAAGACGGCCGGATAAAAATTCGCGCTCACAGCCAGGGGGATGCATAAGCGAGCATCGGCTTTCCCGTATCTCCGCCTTTGCGGCAAAGTCGATCATCGGCAAAAGACCTTTAAGAAGGGAAGTGTCGTGAGTGCAGGAAAAATACTCGTCGGCAGACAGCAGAAAATATGACACAGCACCCACATTCGGGAAAAATCCGATATCGCCGAACGTGTTTTCAAAATGACCTGCAAGCTCAAATCTGTCGCGGAAATGGCAGAGAGCATTTTTGGCATCCGAATAAAGTCCGAGAGCACAAAAGGCGCGGACGGCAAAGTAAAGCTCTTCGGCGGTGGGGTGCTTTTGATTTGTATGGAAATGACGCAGAAAAGATACCGAGCTTTCTATAAAGCTGCGGTATGTTCCGATGCCGTCGCCGATAATATCTGGGCATATCTCACGCTTCTTGGTAAGCTTTTGCGAGCGTGTGAGAGTGCGCATCAGCGATGATGCTGTACGAACCGCGCCGTGCTTTTTGCCCAAAACGAGCATTATTCCGCCGTTGCCCGATACGAGCATTTCTCGTCTGCCGCCTTTAAAAGCAACGTCGCCGAAAGTGACCGCGAGCAGGTCTTGGCTCTCCTTTGAATGCATACAGATGCAGTCGCACAAGACGTCGCCTATCGGATATCCCAAAAGCATTTCGTAATCGATGTCGGGCTTTACATTAAGCGTCAGTTTCAGCGTATCGCATCCCTCAAAGGTGCGCACAAAGCTGTCTCCGCTATGCGATATGTGATCGGTCGCCTCATAAAGGGAAGAGCCTTTCTCCGTTTTTGCGGCAGTAATCGTGCTCGTACACCTCGGAATTTTCCAATCGGCGGCTCGTTACCGCATCGAAATCATCTGCAGCTTCAAGCGAACAGAAATCTCAAAGATCGCCGCAAAAAGAGATATCGGCTTTGTTTGACAAAACCGATATTCTTTCAGACGATATTATCATCTTTTCGTAATTCATAATTCCTGTCCCATTTTTCCGAATTCCTCGAGTCCCTCAAACTCTCTTTGACGGAGAGCTTCGTATACCGCCACACAGACGGTGTTAGAAAGATTAAGCGAGCGGAGGTTGTGACGCATGGGAAGGCGGACACAGCGCTCGACATTGGCATAGAGCAAGCTTTCGGGCAATCCTGCGGTCTCCTTGCCGAACAGCAAAAATACGCGCTTCGGATAGCTTACCTCGGTGTATGCACGAGGTGCCTTTGTGGTAAAATAAAAGAGATTCTCACCCTCGGCATATTCAAGAAAATCGGCGAGCGATTCGTGATAGGTGATGTCAAGCTCGTGCCAATAATCAAGCCCTGCGCGCTTTAATTTCGCGTTGTCGATTTTGAATCCGAGCGGTTTTACGAGATGCAAGGCCGCTCCCGTAGCGGCACAGGTACGGGCGATGTTTCCCGTATTCTGCGGTATTTCGGGCTCAACCAAAACGATATTTATGTCTGCCATAGCGAGATCCTTTTCAAATGATAGATATTTAAACCAAAGAGTATTATACGACCTTTTTGCCGCAAAATCAAGAAGAAAGGCAGTAAAAAGGTGATTTTTTTATAAAATGGCTGCATAAAACACAAAAAATCCTCCCATTATTAACAAAATATGATTACAATTCATGCGAGAGTGTGTTATAATGGATATAATTATAATCGGAGCAATCTGCAAAAAAGTCAGTTAATGTTTTGAAAGGATTTTTCAAAAATGAGTCTTATAGATAAGATTATCGGCACTTACAGCGAAAGACAGATCAAAAAGATCGTGAAAACGGTCGACGAAATAGAGGCCCTTGCCGACAAATACTCGGCGATGACCGACGAGGAATTGAAGCAGGTCACGCCTGCTCTGCGCGAGCGACTCAAAAACGGCGAGAGCGAGGATGACATTCTTCCCGATGCCTTTGCCGCAGTCCGCGAGGCGGCCGCACGCGTGCTCGACAAGCGCCCCTTCCGCGTACAGCTGATGGGCGGTATCATTCTTCATCAGGGCAGAATTGCCGAAATGAAGACAGGTGAAGGTAAGACCCTCGTTGCAACCATGCCGGCATATCTCAACGCGCTTTGCGGAAACGGAGTGCACATCGTAACGGTAAACGAATATCTCGCGCGCGTCGGATCCGAGGAGATGGGCCGCGTTTACGGATTTTTGGGAATGACAACGGGACTTATCTGCCACGGTCAGACCAAAGCAGAAAAACAGCAGGCATACCAAAGCGATATAACATACGGAACAAACAACGAGTTCGGATTCGACTATCTGCGTGACAACATGGTGGTATACAAGCGCAATCAGGTACAGAGAGGGCACGTCTTTGCCATCGTCGACGAGGTCGACTCCATTCTCATTGATGAGGCGAGAACTCCTCTTATCATATCGGGCGAGGGCGACGAATCTACCGATATGTACGACCGTGCAAACTCTCTCGTATGCAAGATGAAGGAATTCCGCATCAAGGAGATCGATGCCAAGGAGAGCACCGACGACGTCGATGCCGACTATATCGTTGACGAAAAGGCTCGCACCACCGTGCTCACGGCATCGGGTATTGCCAAGGCCGAAAAGTTCTTCGGAATCGAAAACTTCTCCGATCCCGAAAACAGCGAGCTTGCCCACTACGTGCATCAGGCCGTCAAGGCGCACGGCATTATGCACCGCGACGTCGAGTACGTCGTTAAGGACGGCGCCGTTCTTATCGTTGACTCATTTACCGGACGCATTATGCCCGGACGCCGCTATTCCGACGGACTTCATCAGGCGATCGAGGCAAAAGAGCACGTTGATATTCAGAAAGAAAACAAGACCATCGCAACAATTACATTCCAGAACTACTTCAGAATGTATAAAAAGCTGTCGGGTATGACGGGTACCGCTCTCACCGAGGAAAACGAATTCCGTGAGATCTACAGACTCGACGTTGTGGCTATCCCCACCAATATGCCCATGATCCGCGAAGATCATCCCGATGTTGTTTATAAAAATCAAAAGGGCAAATACGATGCCATCGTGCGCCAGATCATCGAATGTCACAAAAAGGGACAGCCCGTACTTGTCGGTACCGTATCGGTAGATAAGTCGGAGGCACTTTCCGCCCGTCTTAAGCGTGAGGGTATCGAGCATACCGTTCTTAACGCGAAATACCACGAAAAAGAGGCCGAGATCGTTGCACAGGCAGGCCGACTCGGAGCTGTTACCATCTCGACCAATATGGCAGGACGAGGAACCGACATTCTGCTCGGCGGAAACCCCGAATTTTTGGCTAAAAAAGATATGCAGCGCCAAGGCTACGATGATGACACCATCGGCTTTGCCGTAAGCTCCGCACAAACCGAAGATACCGCATTAAACGATGCGCGCAATCTCTACCGTCAGCTCTATGCGAAGCACAAGGCGGCCATTGCTCCTCTGGCAAAGCAGGTGTGCGATGCGGGCGGACTTTTCATCATCGGTACAGAACGTCACGAAAGCCGTCGAATCGACAATCAGCTCCGCGGACGCTCGGGACGTCAGGGCGACCCCGGCGAATCGCGTTTCTTCCTTGCGCTCGATGACGATCTTATGCGCCTGTTCGGCTCGGAGAGGATCGCTGCCGTGGTTGAAAATCTCGGACTCGGAGATGACGAGCCCATCGAAGCGCGTATACTCTCGAACTCTATCGAAAGCGCGCAAAAGCATCTTGAAGACCAAAACTTTACCAGACGTAAAAACGTGCTTGAATATGACGATGTCATGAATCAGCAGCGTACAGTTATTTACAATCAGCGTTCCGAGGTTCTCGACGGCAACGACATGAAGGAGAAGATCTCCAACATGATAAAGAGTACCGTCGAGCAGGCGGTAGAGCAGTATGCTGTCGGCGAGAGCGCCGCCGAATGGGATTTTGCCGGACTTCGCAGTCATTTTTACGGCATACTCTGCAACGAAAACGATTTCAATTATACCGACGAAGAGCTTTCAAAGCTCGAGCCGAGCGATATTACCGCTCTCCTTTTGGAGCGCGCAATGAAGGTGTACGAATCGAAGGATGAGCTTATTGGCAAGGATGATATGCGCGAAGTCGAGCGCATAATCCTGCTCCGATCGGTCGATATGCATTGGATGGATCACCTCGATGCGATGGACGACCTTCGCGGCAGCATCGGCCTTCAGGCGTACGCACAGCGCAATCCTATATCTGAATACCGCATCTCGGGTGCCGATATGTTCGACGAGATGATAGCATCGATTCGCGAAGAAACCGTTCGCAAGGTGCTTTCGGTAATACCCAAGCCCGGTCAGCAGATGCAGCGAGTCGAGGTAGTGCGTGTGACGGGTGAATCGTCGGCATCCTCCCCTCAAAAGCCCGCCGCATCCGCACGCCCCAATCCCGTTAAGGTTGGTCAGAAGGTCGGCAGAAACGACCCTTGTCCCTGCGGAAGCGGTAAAAAGTACAAAAAGTGCTGCGGCTTGGGGGAACTTTAAAAAGTTCCCCCGAGACCCCCTCAAACTCAAAAAGTCACTTGATGAATAGTGATAAAACTTGAGTTTTGGGCGAGTCAAGATTATTGCAAAAAAAGAAAACAGAAACTTTAACAGATGTGTCGGATGATTTGTGGGTATAAATTAGTTTTGCGGCTCCGGGGGGCTTTGGAAAGGTTCCCCCGGCCCCCCCACCCCAAAAAACACCGGGGGGATAAAGGGGG
>JAZSMZ010000057.1:0-4871 GCA_045536155.1 Eubacteriales bacterium | reverse complement strand
GTATTTCTTGAATCAAAGAATCTATGTATTTATCACATAATTCAGCGGAATACCACACTTTGCAATAAGGGCAAAAGTTGCAGATGCTTTTGCAGAAAGGGATATGAACATAAAGCCCAAGTTTTTCACACTCTGCAAAAGCCAATATCTGGTCATATTCGTTTTTGAACGTAAATGGCTTCGTTGTTCGCGTAAACCACATTCTCGTTAAATTTGTAATGCAACTCATGTTACTCCTAAATGTACTTCAAATATGTATGGAGCATCTCAAAGATTATTTTGGGGTTGCCTTTGAACAAAAGCGTATATTCGGCAACAAAAAAGTATCCGCATTGGTCGCAAAGACCGGGAATATCTATACAGCGACCACAGATAGATAGCTTTCCGTTTTCCATAACAACGCACTGATGACAAGGTGTCGGGAATCGGTTTTCGATGAGATATGGAAACGCACTTTTTAGGTTGAATACAGGTGCGCCTTCTTTCATCATTTGAGTTATCGTATCACAACACTTGGCTTTTTCCTCTTTACTCAAAGCCAATTCCTTTGTGTCGGGATATGGTGTATGGAAATTGAAAGATACCGCACGAACATTTTTAGTGTCACGAGCAGTCAAGCATACGTCCCGCACATAGTCCTTGTTGATTTGATTGATAGCCATATAGAAGCAAATATTATCCGCGGTAGCATTGCTGATGTTCTTCATGATGGTATCGTAGGTGTCACCACGAACTTCATTATGGCGCTGCTTATCTCCATCTAAGCTCAAAAGAATCAAATCCGCTTCCGGGAGGTCAATGGGGAACGTGCCATTAGTAACTACATTAACGATGAGAAAGCCCATGCTTTTCGCTTCAATGACCAAATCCCTTAGTGTGCGTTCCTCGTCTTTCCAAAGGAATGTTTCACCACCGCAGAAGAACAAAATGCGAACGCCCATGTCATATAGCTGTTGCATTTCTTGTCTGATCTGTTCATACGGATGGACGATTGCTGTGATGTTGTTGACGGAGCAATGCTTGCAATGTAAGTTGCATTTGTCTGTAACAATTACAGTTCCGAGAATCGGCGATTTCTTTCTAAACAGAATTGTTTTTGCACCAAAAGCAGCAAAGTGCAAAAAAGATGATAGTTTCATAATTTATCTCCATAGCGTTAATGCGGAACACCGAAGTGTGTACACACATTATTATACATGATTTCGGTTGCTTTTTCAACCCTGTCAGACAGATTCCGTAAAAACAGTAATTTTTAGAATTGCTGTCTTACGAGCACCCGTCTAAATGGGGGGTATTTTGTTCATCTATGACTTGTCAATTTTACTGACAAGCACTGCATTTGTGGACACAAAAGCAAAATACGGCATACCTCTTTCGAGATATGCCGTATTTTTGTAAAACTGTCCTTTAGAGTGACGCTCTAAAGACAGACCGTTTTTTATTTTTACACGTTCATTACAACGGGCAATATCATCGGCTTTTTCTTGGTCTTGGCATAGAGGAATTTCGAAAGATCGTCCTTTACCTTGGCCTTTATCTGTGTCCATTCGGTCACGCCGTTATCAAGGCAGCGAATGATCGAATCGCGGCAGATATCCTTCATCTGCTCGATGAGCTCTTCCGCCTCGCGCACGTATACAAAGCCGCGGGAGATGATATCGGGGCCGGAAATGAGGCACATCTCCTCGATGTCGACGGTGGCGACGACAACGATAAGTCCGTCCTGCGACAGATGGCGGCGGTCGCGGAGCACGATGTTTCCGACGTCGCCTACGCCAGTGCCGTCGACAAGCACGCGTCCTGCGGGCACATTTGCTCCCCAACGTGCCGTATCTGCATCGACCTCGAGGGTTTTACCGATATCGGATATGAAAATGTTGTCGGCAGGCACACCCATCTGAAGCGCGAGATCGCGATGGCAGACAAGGTGCTTATATTCACCGTGAATGGGCATGAAATATTTGGGACGGATAAGTCCGAGCATCATTTTAAGCTCTTCCTGGCAGGCATGTCCCGAAACGTGGACCTCGACGAGCGAATCGCGGAAGACGTTTACGCCCTTTTTGAACAGCTCGTTTATGATGCGGTCGACCAGCTTTTCGTTGCCGGGGATAGCGTGCGAGCTGAGTATTACAAGGTCACCCGAACCGAGTGCGATCTGGCTGTGGTCGGAGAATGCCATGCGGTAAAGGGCGGACATAGGCTCGCCCTGGCTTCCCGTGGTGATGATGGTTATCTTTTCACGCGGCCAGCGGTTGATCTCGCCAATGTCGATGATAACTCCTTCGGGCACGTCCATATATCCGAGCTCGATGGCGGCGCTGACGATGTTTTGCATAGAGCGGCCGGTGATGACCACCTTGCGCCCGTACTGGACGCTGGTATCGATTATCTGCTGAACGCGGTGAACGTTCGACGAGAAGGTGGCGATAACGAGGCGCTTGTCGGCATTTTTCATGAATATGCCGTCGAGCGACTGACCAACCTTGCGCTCGGAGGGGGTATATCCGGCGCGTTCCGAGTTGGTCGACTCGCCGAGGTACAAAAGTACGCCCTCTTTGCCAAGCTCGCCGAATCGGGCGAGATCTATCATATCGCCGTCAATGGGGGTAAGATCTATCTTAAAGTCGCCCGAGTGAACGACAAGACCTGCAGGTGTACGTATCGCCAGAGCGCAGGCATCGGCGATCGAGTGATTGACGTGGATAAACTCAACGCTGAATGCGCCGAGCTTTACCTTATCGCCGGCATTGACAGTATTGAGCATAGGATTATGCTCGAGTCGGTGCTCGGACAGCTTGTTTTGCAAAATACCGATGGTCAAACGTGTGCCGTAGACGGGGCAGTCGAGATCGTCGATGACGTAGGGAAGCGCCCCGATATGGTCCTCGTGACCGTGGGTGATAACGATGCCGCGGATCTTTTCCTTGTTTTTGACGAGATAGCTCGTGTCGGGAATGACGAGGTCGACTCCCAGCATCTCATCGTCGGGAAAGCCAAGTCCGCAGTCGACGATTATAATATCTTCACCGTACTCGAAAACGGTTATATTCTTGCCGACCTCATTAAGTCCGCCCAGCAATATAACCTTTAATTTTTCTGTCTTTTTCTTTTTGGACATTAAAAAATCCTTTCTTTTCAAAGTGTATAAAAACGTTCTATGTACAGCCGATAGGCAAAATACGGCTGAAAATGCGCAAAAAAGGGGCGCGAAAGGTGCTTTCGCGTAAAAAATGCAGACAGGTCAAACGGTGACCCTTATCCGCTGAAAAAAACAAATTGTTGGTGTTTTTTGAAACGATCACATATATCGGCATCCTATTATAACAGATGATTATTACTGCCGTGAATACATTTTATTAACTTTCGGTTAATCGTATAATGCCCTTTTTGACGAGCATTATAATATTGTGCAAAAAAAGCGCAAAAACTTTTCGGAGCTCATATATGAAAAACAAAAAACGACGCGCAAAGATCCCCGACACGATCAAATCGGTCATCTCCACCTACCGCGTTGCGGGTGCCATGACCGATCCCTTCGGCAGCTACACCGGCATTGACGCGCTTGAGGAGACCGAGGCCGAGGACCGCGTGATAAATCAAGAGGTCAACGACGCTCATATAAACAAAAACGGAATTCCCACTCAGGATGCCGACGACCTTTGATTTATAATATGATTACTGCCGCATATCATGCGGCAGTAATTTTTTATAATACGGCGATCAATGCACACACTCCTGCGGCAAAGAGCGCTCCGATAAAAAAGAAAAGCACTTGCTGAAATCTTGCCTTGCCCGAAACGGTCTTTTTTTGCAAAAATGTATCGCGGTATCCCATCTCGACGATACGGTTCGCCTCGGCGATCATATCGCTTTGCGAGCAGCGCGAGGCTATGGCGCTGTCGCTTAAAATGAAATAGGCCTCGTCGAATATCTCGCTTCCCGTGTTTTTGAGCATGATTATCTTTTTCTGACATCCTTTCAACATAAATAGCTCCTTTCAAATCATTTCAAGGGCGCGCGCAAGAAAAGCCGTTTTAGCGCACGCGCATTGAAGGGGATAAGGGGATAGAGGTATCCGCGATTACCGTCTACCGTCTTATTGCAGGCAATGAAGACCACCATAACGACTGCCCCGCCGACAAGTCCGTACAGTCCGAAAAGGGCGGTACATATCAGCATGAAGATACGCGAAAACTTGAAGGCATATCCGAGCTCGAAGCTGGGCTGTGTGAAATTGGCCAGCGACACAAAGGACATATAGAGTATGACCTCCGACACCAGCCACCCTGCCTCGACGGCATATTCGCCGAGTATAAGTCCGCTGACCACCGAAAGCGAACCCGACAGGCTTGAGGGCGTGTTGAGTGAGGCCATTTTCAGCCCGTCGATGGCGAGCTCGACCAAAATGAACTGCCAAAAGAGAGGTACTGCGTAGTCCTCCTTTGACACCGCGAGAAATTCAAGCGATTTCGGCAGGATATGGTCGTTTTCGGCGAGATAATACCAAACGGGAGAGAGAAATATCGTTGCAAAAAAGACTATCTGGCGCAAAATGCGAAGATATGTGCCGATAAAGGGCGGGAAATAGTAATCGTCGCTTTCCTGCGCGAAATCGAATATTGAAACGGGAAGCATTATTGCCGACGGATTGTTGTCGCAGAGAATGAGCACGCTTCCCTCCATGAGCATGGCGGCAGCGGCATCGGGCCGCTCTGTATAGCGAAGCTTGGGGAAGGGATTCCACCATCTGTTCGGCACGAGCAGCTCGGCTATGCTCTCGCTTGTCATGTTGAGCGAGCCTATCTTCATATTATCGAGCTTGTCGCTCACCTTTTTGACAAAATCGGCATTTGCCCTGCCCTCGATAT
>JAZSMZ010000022.1:0-11262 GCA_045536155.1 Eubacteriales bacterium | reverse complement strand
ATGGCTGTTGAAGAGATAAAGTCGAAGCAAAAGGAAAAGGATTCAAGCCTTGAGCTTCTCGGCAAGCTTTAAAAGAGCGTCACGCTCGTTTTTTACTTCGCCCGAATAGATCATGTCGAGTAAACGTCTTTGCACTTGGCCGATGTCCTTGCCCTCGCCGTATCCAAGCATAATAAGATCGGTGCCTTTTACCGTAAGATCGGATGGTGAGGGGCACCGTCCTTCTTTTGACATACGCTCGTATATAATTTTGCATTCAATGGCCGGCTTGCAATCAGAGGCCAGTGCCTGCAAAAGCGCCTTTTTGCCCTGTAAAAGGCGAACGAATCTGTCGTGTCCGAGAGTGGATGCTGTTTTGCATATTTCGTATTCGCACATGGGCAATTCAGCCTTTAAATGCCCCGCAATAGAGGCAATATCGTCGGCACTTTTCTTGTCAAATCTTAAGTTTTTAAGCGTGAGCGAAACATCGAAGCTGCTTTCATAAAGCAGCAACGCAAGACGCAGATTTACGTCTTCGGGAGTAAGATCAACGGCGATTAATGCACTTTTGCTTGGCGTAAAGGGAAGGATAGCGGTAAGCACTTCACCGAAAGTGGCAAGCATTTTTCCGCCGCATTTGCCTGATACGATTCCGCGCAGCTCGGACGAAATGCGTTCAAAGGAAATGTTTTTAAGCAAATGTGCCATTTTTCGAATGGCGTTGGCGGTATTATCCTCGATCTCAAAGCCGTAGCGAGATGCAAAACGAAGTGCGCGCATGATGCGAAGCGCATCTTCTTCAAAACGCTTTTCAGCGTCTCCCACGCATCGGATCATGCCTGTATCAAGGTCGCATAGTCCGCCGTAAAGATCGATCAATCCGTCGTGCTCGCTGTATGCCATGGCATTGACGGTAAAGTCGCGCCTGGAAAGATCGTCAGACAGGGTGCATACAAACTCGACCTTGTCGGGATGGCGGTTGTCGGTATAATTGCCGTCGCGGCGAAAGGTGGTGATCTCAAGCTGATTACCGTTTAAGATCACGGTAACAGTACCGTGCTCAATACCCGTGTTTACGGTTTTGTACGACGAAAATACTTCAGCGATCTCCTTTGGAAGTGCCGAGGTGCATATATCCCAGTCGTTCGGCACGATACCTAAAATCGAGTCACGCACGCACCCTCCCACGGCATAAGCGCGGTAACCGGCCTTCTCGAGAAGATGTATAGCGCATGCGGCGTAATCGGGCATAGTAATTTTAACGTTGTTCAACTGATACACCTCCTCTTTTTGAGTATTATACCATACGCCAAATTGCCTGTCAAGAAATGCGCCGACTTGACAGCGCGGAAAATGAATGGTATGATTGATGTGTAAATCATTCAAATGGGAATTATTATGAAATATACACACATTATATGGGATTTTAACGGCACACTTCTCAACGACGTTAAAACCGGCATCGACAGCGTAAACGTAATGCTCAAAAAGCGCGGCCTTAAAACGATCAACTCTCTTGAATATTACCACTCCGTTTTTTCTTTTCCGATAATCGATTACTACCGCAGGCTCGGATTTGATATCGACGGCGAAGGGTACGATCCGCTTGCAAACGAGTGGGTGGCGCTTTATCTTGAAAACGTCAAAAAAGCGAAGCTTTATGACGGTGTCAAAGAGCTTATTAAAAGGATCAAAATGTCAAACATAAAGCAGATTCTTCTCTCTGCAACAGAGATCAATATGCTCAAAGGGCAGATAAGATCGCTTGGAATAGACGAATATTTCGACGAAGTGATCGGGCTTAGCGATATATATGCCTATTCGAAAACGGCTGCCGCTATCGATTGGATAAAAAACAACAAAGTCGAAAACGCTCTTATGATCGGAGACACACCTCACGATCACGATACCGCAAAAGCGATGGGAGTTGATTTTGCCGCTGTGCTTGGCGGGCACGCCGCACGAAGCGCGTTTGATGATGGCGTTGCCGTTTACAATGATTTAAGCGAGATAGAAAAACTAATATTCGAATAAAAAAACGGATGCTGTGCATCCGCTTTTTTGTTATATTGCTTCGTGTAATATCTTGCCGAGTATCTCGATACCGCGCACGATCTGCTCGTCGGACGGGGTGGAGTAGTTCAGTCTGAAGGAATTCGACGGAGCGGCAACGTCGCAGTTGAATGCAGTTCCGGGAACGACGGCAACCTTGTTTTCAAGTGCTTTCTGAACGATCTCGGGCATTGTCAGCTTCGCGTTTTCGGGAAGGGTCACCCAAAGGAAAAGTCCGCCCTCGGGGCGAGTATATTTTATCTCTTTTGGGAAGTGCTTGTCCATTGCATCGAGCATGAGATTGCACTTCTTGCGATAGAGAGAGCAGATGGAATCGATGTGTCCGTTTGCATCGTACTGAGTTAAGAAACGGTGGCAGATCATCTGGAAAAAGATGTTGGTATGTACGTCTTCGACCTGCTTTGCAACGACCATCTTCTGGATGATCGTGTTGGGAGCGCACACAAATCCGACACGCATACCTGCAGAAAGGATCTTCGAGAAGGTGGAGGCATAAATTACGATTCCGTCCTCGTCCATGCTCTTTATGGTGGGAATATCGTCGCCTGCAAAACGAAGCTCACCGTAAGGATTATCTTCAAGAATCATTACGTTGTACTGCTTTGCGAGGGAGTAGATCGCCTTGCGCTTTTCAAGCGATGTTGTGATTCCGGCGGGA
Organism: Eubacteriales bacterium; assembly: GCA_045536155.1. Lineage (GTDB taxonomy): Bacteria > Bacillota > Clostridia > Oscillospirales > CAG-272 > JAZQNC01. Next base: position 8,549 of record JAZSMZ010000022.1, on the reverse strand, counting down.
TTGTGGAAGGTTGGAATAACATACAAGAGCTTAGCCTTGGGATTGTTTTTAAGTGCTTCTTCAAGCTTCTCGATCGAAATGCCGTCATCTTCGAGCTCTACTCCGACTATCTTGGCACCGAGCGATCTAAATGAGTTGAGCGCACCGATAAACGAAGGATTTTCAGCGATAACGATGTCGCCCTCCGAGCACATTACCTTGCAGGCGAGCTCAAGAGCCTGCTGACCGCCCGATGTGATAATCGTGCTATCAAAGTCGCGCCCGATGTCGAATTTTTCCTTCATCCGGGCAGCAACAGCCTCGCGCAATGCGGGATAACCTTCTGTAATCGAGTACTGAAGCGCGGTAATAGGCTCGTTTTCCATTATTTCAGCCGAAAACTTTTTAATAGCCTCAACAGGGAAGGACTCGGGTGCGGGGTTGCCGGCCGCAAAAGCGATGATAGACGGATCTGCAAGACTCTTGAATATCTCGCGTATCGCCGACGGCTTCATGTTGACCATTTTATCTGAAATTCTGTAATCCATAGCTGTGTACTTCCTGAAAAAATATTTTTTATATTATAACACATTAAAGTGGCGTGTGCAATAGTAAAATTTAAAAAGTTTTTATTGACTTTTTATTGACTTTGATGCGTAAATAATATATTATTTATACAAAACTCCAATGTGGGTTTAAAGTTACATTTGTAATGAGGATATTTGCCATGAAATACAGTAAATATGTAAGCACAAAAATCGGCACGATAGGCGATATGAAGGCCACCAGCGTTCACGGCGGCGGAAAGACACATCCCGGTGCGATCGCCCCTTTCGGTATGGTACAGTTCGGTCCCGACACTCTCGAGGGTGGCGACAACGGCTCGGGCTACAGCTATCATCACAAAACTATCGACGGATTCAGCATAAATCATATGTCGGGTGTGGGCTGGTACGGTGACCTCGGAAACTTCCAGGTCATGCCCACAACGGGTGAGCTCAATCTGCTCTCGGGCACCTACGAGGACGCGCTCACAACTCGCTCTGACAGAGGTTATGAATCGGATTTCAGACATGAAACCGAAGTCACCGAGGCGGGTTATTATGCTGTAACTCTCGATACTTACGGCGTGCGCGCCGAAACAACCGTTTCTGTCCATGCTGGTATGATCCGCATGACTTATCCCGAAAATGAATTACGACGTGTGCAGATCAATCTTGCCCGCCGCGTTGCGGGACGCTCTCCGTTGCAGAACCTAAAAATACTCGATAACGGCGTGATCGAAGGACAGATCCATTGTCCCTCCAGCCACGGCGGATTCGGACGGGGAGTCGGCGGTGTTGACTACAACCTCTTTTTCCACGCCGAATTCAGCGAAAAATGGGGCAGATACGGTCTTTGGAACAAGAATGCACCCGTTGAAACAATGACAAATGAATACAGCGGCGAAGAGCTTTGGTTCTACGCTGAATTTGCACCTTCGGCGACTCCCATTTGCCTTAAAGTCGGTATATCGTACATCAACATCGAGGGCGCAAGAGACAACTTCAATGCCGAGGCAAAGGACAAGTCCTTTGATATGATGCATAAAGAAGTTACCGATATGTGGGACGATATCTTTGATGGAGTCAAAGTTGAAGGCGGAGACGACGAAAAGCTTACCGTTTTCTATACCACTCTTTATCACGCTCTGCTCGATCCCCGTATGTTCTCCGACGTAAACGGCAACTATCTGTCGGCCGACGGTACTATCTGCCGCACCGATAAGTTCCAAAAGCGCACCGTTTTCAGCGGCTGGGACGTATTCAGAAGCGAATTTCCCCTTCTCACACTCGTCAAGCCCGATGCCATCAACGACATGATGCATACCCTTATCGACGTTGCTGAAAACAAATGTGTATCTTTTCCGCGCTGGGAGCTTTTCAATAACGAAGCCAACTGCATGATCGGCGACCCCGGAATCTCAGTCGTGCTCGATGCCTACCGTAAGGGAATACGCGATTTCGACATCAAGCGAGCATACGATATCTGCCTTAAAACCGCATTTGATCCCAATACCGGCCGCTTTGGCGCCGATGATATGAACACACTCGGATATATGCCCAACGACGTGTCCTACACTCTTGAAAACGTCTATGCTGATTGGTGTATCTCGATGCTTGCCAAGGAGCTTGGCGACAGCGAAAACGAAAAGCTATTCACTGAGCGTGCATATAACTACAAAAAGATATTCGACACCTCTGTCGGCTGGATGCGTAAACGCAACCGCGACGGAAGCTGGGACGTTTGGAACGGCGAATATGACTATGACGGTTGCATGGAAAGCAACATTTTCCAGCAGACCTGGTTCGTACCTCACGATCCGCAGGGACTTTTCAACCTCATGGGCAGAGAAAAGGCGGCAGAAAACCTCGAGCGATTGATGGAGGAGGCCGATCTTTCGGCTATGTGGAACGATTCGTACAATCACCCCAACGAGCCCTGCCACCACCTCGTACATATGTTCAACGATATCGGTCTGCCCTGGAGAACTCAGTATTGGATAAGACGCATTCAGAACGAGTCGTATAATACCACCGAATACGGTTTCTGCGGTAACGAGGATGTCGGTCAGATGTCGGCATGGTTCGTGCTCACCGCTCTCGGATTCCACTCCATGTGTCCCGGAAGAAACGTCATGCACATCAATACCCCTTTGTTCAGACGCGCAGAGATCGCTCTTTCGAAAAAGTATCATTCCTGTGCAGTCAGCGATAAGCTCATTATCGAAACTGATTGCGATCCGATTGAAAATCTCTATATCCAGGGTGTCAGCGTTAACGGAGTTGAGATTGACCGCGCGTGGCTCAAATGGGAGGAGATCGCAAACGGCGGAGTTATCCGTTACAGACTCGGTAAAGAGCCTAATACCGAATGGGCAAAGGTATTGCCTCCTTCTATGAGTGAAATTGAAGAATAAAGCCGAAAAATCACCGTGCGAACACGGTGATTTTTTTATGAAAGAGCCATAAGAGATTTGCGTTTTTCTATTGCCTTTTTCGAATTTATACTGTATAATGATTATATATAAAAATTAAGCAAAGCGAGATAACAATGAGCAAAATAATTTCAATTCCCGCATTTGTGGACATGCATTGCCATACCCGTGAGCCCGGTTACGAGTATAAAGAGGACATAGAAAGCTGCCTTAAAGCCGCCTATGCCGGCGGATATGCTGCTGTTGTTGCCATGCCGAATACAAATCCGGTGACAGACAACGCCGACACATTAAGCTACGTTGTTGCACGTGCAAATGAGGTTGGACTAACAAAGCTTCTGCCCACAGCGGCAATAACCGTCGGTCAGAAGGGCGAATCGCTTACCGATTTTGCCGCGCTTTATGCCGCCGGAGCGGTTGCATTCACCGATGACGGTCGTCCCGTCGAGCGCTCTGACATGATGGCGTCCGCAATGAAGATTTGCGCCGATCACGACTATTTGATAATCTCTCACTGCGAGGAGCTTCCTTTGGCGGGCGGAGCAATTAATGACGGCGATACCGCAAAAAAACTCGGTGTCCGCGGCACACCCAACGCCGCCGAGGACGTTATGACCGCGCGCGAAATTATCCTTTCCGAAATGACCGGATGCCGACTTCACATTGCCCACGTTTCGACAAAAGGCAGTGTTGAGCTCATCCGTGCGGCTAAAAAGAGAGGTGTACGTGTGACTGCCGAAACTTGTCCCCACTATTTTACCTTTATCGACGAAGACGTTGAGAAAATCGGTGTAAATGCAAAGATGAATCCGCCTCTCCGTTCGAAAGAGGATAGGGAAGCTGTAATTGAAGCAATCGTCGACGGCACTATCGACTGCATTTCAACCGACCACGCGCCTCATTCCGCTGAAGAAAAGGGCAGAGGTCTTACATCAGCTCCAAACGGAATTATTGGACTGCAGACCGCATTCGCAGCATCGTATACCTATCTTGTAAAGGCAGGTCACATTACGCTTGAGCGTTTGTCGGAGCTCATGACGTACAATCCTTGCAGGATACTTGGAATCCCCGTCCCCGATGAAAAGGTAGAGATCGAAATTGAGGACAGCTTCGTCTTTGACGAAAGCATGATAGTATCAAAATCGCACAATTCCCCCTATATCGGTATGACACTCTACGGCAGAGTTATTCGCTGAAAATATGATAAGACGAGGTATAAACAATGTCATTTGATAAGCTTTATGAGCTGATCGCTCAAAAGAACAATCCCACAGTTATGGGTCTTGATCCCTTGCTCGAGTACATTCCCGAAAAATTCCGCGAGGGGAAATCGGTATGCGATGCGCTTTTCGATTTCAATCGCGCGCTCATCGATGCAACCGCCGACCTTATCCCCGCAATCAAGCCTCAGTCGGCTTACTATGAGCTCTATGGCCTTGAAGGTCTTTTGGCACTTGATAAGACTATCCGCTATGCAAAACAAGCCGGTATATACGTTATTCTTGACGCTAAGCGCGGCGATATCGGATCAACTGCATCGGCTTATGCTGAAGGTCATCTGGGCGAGGGCGGAGCTGGTGCCGACTGTATTACCGTTAATCCCTATCTCGGATCGGACGGTATCGTTCCGTTTATCAATGCCGCAAAGAAATATGACAAATCACTTTTCTCACTTGTTAAAACTTCCAACCCCTCGTCCAGCGAGTTCCAGGATCGCCTTATCGACGGCAAGCCTCTTTACAGAATAGTCGGTGAAGCAACTGAAAAATGGGGCGAGGACAATATCGGCGAATACGGATACAGCAGAGTCGGCGCAGTCGTCGGTGCTACCCATCCGGCACAGCTTGCCGAGCTGCGCGAGGCAATGCCTCACACATTCTTCCTTGTACCCGGATACGGCGCTCAGGGTGGTAAGGCAGAGGATGTTGCCTATGCTTTCCGCAAGAGCGACAAGAGCGGTGCTATCGTCAATTCCTCCCGTGCTCTGATGTGCGCATACAAGGGTAAGGGCGATGATATGAATTTTGCTCGGTTTACAAGAGAAGCATGCATTGAAATGCGTGACGCCCTCAACGCAGCAATGAAATAAAAAATCTTTCGTTATCAAGGAGCAATGTTATGAAAATTGGAGCAATGGTTGAATCGTTCCGTCTCGATTTTGTCAGCGCAGTAAAGAAGGTATCCGATCTCGGTCTTGACGGCATTCAAAAGTATGTTACCGGAGGCGAGATCTATTGGACAAACGATCAGATCAAAGAGACTCTTGATATTGTTAAATCGCACGGACTTGTATTCTCGGCAGTCTGCGCCGATTTCGGACACGGTTTTTCTCATCCCGAGCTCAACGATGAGCTTATCGAAAAATCCAAGCGTGCAGTTGACCTTGCAAAGAAGCTCGAATGTGATGTTATCACAACTCACATCGGCAAGCTTACCGAAGAGGATTCCGAAAACAATGAAATCATGAGAAAAGCATGCCGCGAGCTGGCGGTCTATGCAGATTCCATGGAAGCTGCTTTCGCTGTTGAGACAGGGCCGGAAAAAGCCGTTATTCTCGCACCCTTTCTGGACAGTCTCGGAGCAAACGGTGTAAGAGTAAATTTTGACCCTGCAAACCTTGTCATGTGTTCGGGCGACAATGCCGCCTTGGCAGTTGATGTGCTCAAAAAGTATATCGTACATACTCATGCGAAAGACGGCAGAATGATCAATGCAAACAGCTTTATCGAGCTGCCTCTTGGCGAAGGCGATGTCAACTTTGATGCTTATTTGCCCGCTTTGAAGGCATCCGGTTTTGACGGATTTCTTACCATTGAGCGTGAGTGCGGCGATAACCCCGAAAAGGATATCGTTATGGCTGCCGACTTTCTTCGCGAAAAGATCAAAAAACACAATCTGTAATTGTTTTAACCAAAAAAGCCGCTGCGGAAAATATCAGCAGCGGCTTTGCCTTTTTTATAAAAAATTGTGCAATTTTCAGCATTTAAATTTGCTAAATGTTATTTACAAAATCGCTGATTTATGATATAATTATAATTAAGATAAAATGCGAATATTATTTTGTTTTATACATTTTAACTTTGTTCAAAAGGGCTGATAAAATGAAAACGTGCGTTACTACATACAGCTTTGGCTCCTATATTTCCGACGACCGTCTGGGCATATACGGAGTTATAGATAAAGCGGCCGAAATGGGCTTTGACGGCGTTGAATTCACCGACGGATATTGGACAGAATCGATGAGTGTCGAAAAGGCAAAGGCAGTGCGCGAGTATGCCATAAAAAAAGGACTTGATCTGGTTGCATACTGTACCGGATTCGATTTTATAAACGGCTCTGACGGCAAATTGTCCGATGAGATAAAAAGAGCGCACTCTATTACTGATTTCGTTGCCGAATTGGGTGTAAAGAATATGCGTTTTGACGTTGCATACAGCGGCCCCGTCGGTAAAAAAGTCGGCATCAGCTACGACGCCTGCCTGTCCCGCATGGCCGAAGGATGCCGCGAGGTGTCGAAGATCGCCAAGAGCAAGGGAATAGGCGCCATGACCGAAAATCACGGTTATTTTTCGCAGGACAGCTCAAGGGTCGAAAAGCTGATCAACGAAACAAACCACGAAAACTTCGGCGCACTTGTCGATATCGGCAATTTTATGTGCGCTGATGAAGATACCGCGATGGCGGTAGGTAACCTTGCAAAATATGCAAAACACGTCCACGTCAAGGACTTTTTCAAAAAAAGCGGAATGGAGATCGATCCCGGTGATACATGGTTCAAAACCCGCGCGGGGAACTATCTTCGCGGAGCTGTGATCGGTCACGGAGATGCTAAGGTGTACCAGTGCATACAGATTCTCAAATCGAGCGGATACGACGGATATTACTCTGTCGAATTCGAGGGAATCGAGGATAATCTCGTCGGAATTGAGCTTGGCCTTAAAAATCTCAAAAGATTTCTCAATGATTGATATTTACGCTTATGAAAGAAAACACTGACATCAAAAAAGAGAATAAGAAAAAGCTTATAACAACTGCCGTTGCGGCCGCTTTACTGCTTGTTGTTCTTATAGCACTCAATTCAATAGATTTCGACAGCATCGACATAGATGCTCTTATCGGCAATATTGATGACGAAACAGAAAAGATATATTTTGCCGAGCCCGATTTTGAAGAGAATATCTTTGACGATGCATCTTATATGGACAAAAACCGCTTTATAAGCTATACGGAAGCTCCTTTTACCACGTTGCTTACCGAAAAATTCAACGATTACGGAGAGATGGGCGAGTTCTGGCTCGACTATTTCAACTCGATAATCAACGGTGACTTTGAAGCGTATAATACCTTTTTCACCGACAGCTATTTTGAAGAAAACGACCCGATGGGCGTCTTTACCATGCAAAAGGTGTATGATGTCGAGATCGTTTTACTCGATAAGGCGGTGTCGAACGACCTTGGTGACGTCACACGGTATACCTATAAGGTCGGATACAAGATAATGCAAAACAACGGTACCTTCAGAGACGATCTGCCGTCCGATACGGTGATCCCTCTTATCTTTGAGCTTTTACCCGAGGGCGACAGCTTCAGGATTAACAGTATATCGAAAGTAAAGTATAAAAAATAAATCAGAAAGGACGAGCGCCATTGATCTATCAAGGCGCGTACGACAGATGTTAAAGACAGCACTTATTATGGGCAGTGACAGCGATATGCCCAAGCTTGAAGCGGCAATCAAAATTTTTGAAAAGTTTGATATGCCCTATGAAATGCACGTTATTTCGGCGCACAGAACTCCCGATGCCGCCGCAAAATTTGCCACAAATGCCAAAGACAACGGATTCGGCGTAATTATCGCCGCCGCAGGCAAGGCAGCTCACCTCGGCGGTGTTTTAGCCGCTTACACAACTCTGCCCGTTATCGGTCTGCCTATCAAGGCATCGGCCCTCGAAGGTCTTGATGCGCTTTTGTCCATCGTTCAGATGCCGGCAGGTGTCCCCGTTGCAACTGTTGCAATCGACGGCTCTGCCAATGCCGCTATCCTCGCGGCTCAGATGATCGCCCTTTCCGACGACACTCTCGCCGCAAAGCTTGCCGCTTACAAAAAGCAGATGGCTGATGACGTTATCGCCAAGGACGAAGCACTCAACAAATAAGCAAAGTTAATTTTTCATTCTTTTTTGAGGAAGGTACAGTAATTATCCATGAAAGAGATCCATTCTTCACAAATCAGTTTAATTTCCGATAAGCCGCACGAAGAATGCGGTGTGTTTGGCATCTTTGATCCCAATGCCGACCACGACGTAGCTCACATCACCTATTCGGCGCTATATGCATTGCAGCATCGCGGTCAGTCGAGTGCAGGTATCGCGGTAAATAACGACGGTAAGCTCTTTTCCCATCGCGACAGCGGCCTTGCAAATGAAGTGTTCAACGAGATGGTTCTGACTTATCTTCAGGGCAGCTACGCTCTCGGACACGTACGCTATTCCGCTGCAGGAGACGAGGGAAGAGAAAACGCCCAGCCCTTCGTTTGTAAGTATTACAAGGGTCAGATCGCAGTTGCATATAACGGTGCTATCAAAAACAGCAC
>JAZSMZ010000032.1:0-13400 GCA_045536155.1 Eubacteriales bacterium | reverse complement strand
CAAAGTCGTTCGGGTCATGTCCGGGAGTTACCTTTACGGCACCTGTACCGAAATCCATTTCGACGTATTCGTCGGCAAAGATCGGGATCTCGCGTCCGACAAGGGGCAAAATGAGCGTCTTGCCGACGAGATGAGCATATCTCTCATCGTTGGGGTTAACCGCAACACCTGTATCGCCCAGCATGGTTTCGGGACGAGTTGTTGCAACGATAACATACTCGTCGCTGTCCTTGACCTGATATCTGATGTGCCAGAGTGCGCCCTCGAGCTCCTTGAACTCGATCTCAGCATCGGAGATAGCGGTGTTACAGCTGGTGCACCAATTGATTATGCGGAGTCCGCGATAGATGAGTCCCTTGTTGTAAAGGGAAACGAAGGTCTTGCGGACAGCCTTTGAGAGCATCTCGTCCATGGTGAAGCGCTCACGAGTCCAGTCACAGGAGGAACCGAGCTTTTTAAGCTGCTCAACGATTCTGCCGCCGTACTGGGTCTTCCATTCCCAAACCTTTTCGATAAAGGGATCGCGGCCAAGGTCGTAGCGGGTCTTGCCCACCTTGCGAAGCTCAGCTTCTACCTTGATCTGGGTAGCGATGCCCGCATGGTCGGTGCCGGGTACCCAAAGGGTGTTGTATCCCTGCATCCTCTTGGTACGGACGATGATATCCTGGAAGGTGTTATTGAGCGCATGGCCCATGTGAAGCTGGCCTGTTACGTTCGGAGGGGGAATTACGAGCGAGAAGGGGGTTTTGGAGTGATCATCACTCGGAGTAAAGTAGCCCTTTTCATTCCAGAACTTATAAAGCGAGTCCTCAAACGATGCAGGGTCATAGGTCTTTGGCAGTTCTTTTTTCATTTTTGAACAACTCCTTTTGCTGTTTTTGGATATGATTAATAATTGTTTTCGTGCAGATGTGTGCCAATGGGTAAAAACAAAAAAATCCTGCGGAATCAATTCCACAGGACGTCAGTAACGCGGTACCACCTGATTTTGCACCTTTGTGCACACTCAAAACGAATACGCTGTCCGCCTTCTGACAGGCAAACATAAATATTCTGCCGCTGTAACGCGCGGCTCGCGATACGCCTCCCGACGTACGGCTCGCGGACGACTTCACCGTTTCCAAGCGAGGTGCTCCCAGCTTAAAACACCACTCTCTGTGCGTTTGGGTCCGACGGCTACTGCTTCCGTTCATCGCCTTTTGAATATATAGGTATTATAGCACATAAAACCCTCTTTGTCAAGAGCAGAACATTCACCGTATTTTTTATTTTGCATATACTGTTTACAGCAAGATTTTGTAACAAAAGGAAGGGATATTATGAAAAAAATGACTCTTTACGAGCTTGATATACATAAAAAAGCACGAGTGCGAAAAATAGCGGATACGTGCGCGCTCAAGGACAGACTTTCCGAGCTCGGACTTACGGCGGGGGCTGCGGTTGAATGCATGATGAAAAGCCCCGTCGGTACGCTTCGCGCATACCGGTTTCGCTCGTCGGTGACGGCGATCAGAAGGTCTGCGGCCAGGCAGATCGAGATCGATATTCTTTGATTTTGGGAGGGGAGACAGACTGTGAAAAAAGAGCAAAAAGATATGCCGAAAATAGCCTTTTGCGGTATACCAAACGCAGGAAAAAGCACTCTGTTCAATGCGATAACGGGACTTCATCACCACACCGGAAACTGGAGCGGCAAAACGGTCGACTGCGACGGAGGGGTGTGCAGGATCGGAGGCAAAAAATACGATCTTTGCGACCTGCCCGGAATGTATTCGCTCGCAGCCCGCTCGCGTGAAGAGGAATTGGCGCGTGAGTACATACAAAACGGTGACGCCGACGTCATCGTCGCCGTATGCGACAGCACGTCGCTCGAGCGGTCGCTGAATTTAGTGCTTCAGATACGCGATATTACAAAAAACATCATAGTCTGCCTAAACCTGATCGACGAGGCCGAAAAAGAGGGTTTAAAGATCGATACCGACAGACTATCTTCCCTTCTCGCACTGCCCGTCGTAAGGGTTTCGGCAAAGAGGAAAAAGGGGATCGGGGAGCTGTTTTCGAAGATAGACGAAGTAATTGAGCGCGGCAAAAGTATCGGCAATTTTTCCTTCGTTACGCCGCAAAACCATATCGACAAGGCAAGTGAAATCGCTCGGCAATGCGTATCTGCAGTGCAAAAAAAACAGAGCATTACCGAATCGATCGATCGCATCGTTTGCGGAAAATACACCGCTTTTCCGATAATGTTTTTGCTGCTTGCCCTCATTTTGTATATCACCGTTATCGGGGCAAACTACCCGTCAGACGCGCTCTTTTCACTGCTATTTTCAATCGAAGACAAACTGCTCGTACTGCTCGAAAATATTGGCACACCGGATATAATAATCCACCTTTTTCTCTTTGGAGTATACCGTACGAGCGCCTGGGTAATGTCGGTAATGCTTCCCCCAATGGCAATCTTTTTCCCGCTTTTTACTCTACTCGAAAATCTGGGTTTTCTGCCCCGAATCGCCTTTAATACCGATTTTATTTTCGAAAAATGCCGTGCTTGCGGACGTCAGTCGCTCACTATGTGCATGGGACTCGGATGCAATGCCGTCGGGGTGACGGGATGCCGCATTATCGATTCACCGAGAGAGCGACTGGTGGCGATTCTGACAAACTCGTTTATGCCCTGCAACGGTCGGTTTCCAACGATAATTGCTCTTTCGTCGGTCTTTTTCACCCTCGGGATCTGCTCGTCTTCGATAGTCTCCGCCCTTTCGCTGACAGCCATCATAATCGTCGGTGCGCTGTTAAGTCTGCTCTCGTCCGCCTTGCTCTGCGCCACCCTTCTTCGGGGGACTCCGTCGGAATTCACCCTTGAGCTTCCGCCCTACCGATTGCCCAAGATCGGTGAAACGATAGTGCGCTCCGTTTTCGACCGCACTCTCTACGTGCTCGGACGTGCAATAGCCGTAGCCGCACCCTTCGGTCTTATTTTATCCGCCCTTACGGCAATAAGGATCGGTAACGGCACCCTGCTTTCTTACATTACTGATTTTTTTGATCCCTTGGGTCGACTTTTGGGGCTTGACGGAGTGATACTTTCGGCGTTTATCATCGGTATCCCCGCAAACGAGATCGTTTTGCCTATCGCCGTCAGTGCTTACTCGGCAAGCGCGGTCATGAGTGATGTCGCTGACCCTGCCGCGCTCTTTACACTCCTTACGTCAAACGGCTGGACAGTCAAAACGGCAGTCTGCTTTATAATCTTCTCACTATGTCATTGGCCGTGCGCCACTACTCTTCTGACGATCAAAAAGGAAACGAAAAGCATCAAATGGACGCTCGTCGCCTTTGTTTTGCCTACTGTTTTCGGTCTGATACTCTGTACCGTGGTAAATGCGCTCTGGAATTTATTCATTCCCTCTTGACCGAAGGTGAAAAAAAGACTATAATTGATATGACACAACGATAATTGATCAGGAAGAAAACATGACGAATTATTTATGCCCTATCTGCCATGAGCCTCTTTTCGAAAATCAAAAGACGCTTTGTTGCGAAAAAGGCCATTCATACGACCGCGCCGCCGTCGGATACGTCAATCTGACCGTCGGATCTTCTACATCGCACGGCGACGACAAGACGATGGTAAGTGCTCGCAAACGCTTTTTGGAGCTTGGCTGTTATGCGCCGATGCGTGATTCACTCTGCCGTTTTGCGGCCAAATATACTCCCGAAAATGGGCGCTTGCTCGATGCAGGCTGCGGCGAGGGATATTACACGTCTGCCGTTGCTGATTCGCTTGAAAGCGGTGACGTTGCCGCCATCGATATATCGAAGCACGCCATAGCATCGGCCTGCAAGAGAAGAGTCGAAAAAAGCATCGACTATGCCGTGGCATCGGTTTATGCGATTCCCTGCCCCGATGCTCATTTCGATACCGTTATAAGCGTATTTTCTCCCTTTGCACGCGAGGAATTTTTGCGAGTTTTAAAGGATGACGGCATACTTATAAGCGTCATCCCCCAACGCCGTCACCTGTATTCGCTCAAATGCGCCATCTACGACGAGCCATATGAAAACGAAGTCCAGCCCTACGAGGTGGAAGGCTTTGAGCTTGTCGAAAGTGCCGACATATCGTACGATTTCGCACTCACGTCAAATCAGGCCATTGCCGACCTCTTTTCTATGACTCCCTACTACTACCGCACGCCAAAAAGCGGTCACGAGCGGCTTTGTGCTCTTAATGAGCTTACCTGCGAGGCGCGTTTCACGGTTTTGGTATACAAAAAGAAATAAACACGTCCGTCCCCGTCGTAAAACGGGGACTTTTTTGTTTCGGTAAAACGCGCAAATTCTTGACTTATTAATAAATATATTATATAATTAATAAGATATCATGCAAAAGTATACTCTTTTTTGGATATCGATTCCAAAAGAGCCTGCAATTCGTTATTTTTCGCCATTTTACCGAAAGGATAATAGATAAATTGCCTATAAAAATACCAGACGGACTTCCGGCAGCGAACGTCCTTGAAACAGAAAATATATTCGTTATGACCGAGCAGCGCGCCGTTCATCAGGACATAAGACCGCTGAAAATTGCCATAATGAATCTCATGCCAACAAAGATCGCCACCGAAACTCAGCTTATCAGACTTTTGTCCAACACATCACTGCAGATCGAGCTGACGCTTCTTTCGACGGCATCGCACACCCCGAAGCACACTCCCCCCGAGCACATGAAGACATTCTACCGCACTCTTTACGAGGTGATAAACGAGCACTTCGACGGACTCATCATCACGGGTGCCCCCGTTGAGGACAAGCAGTTCGAGGACGTAGACTATTGGCGCGAGCTTTGCGGACTTATGGAATGGGCAAAGACCCACGTCTTCTCGACGGTATACATCTGTTGGGCGGCTCAGGCAGGACTGTACTATCACTACGGCGTGCCCAAATATCCGCTTGACAAAAAAATGTTCGGCATATTCGAGCATCGCGTGCTCACCCCCTACCACAGTTTGGTCCGCGGCTTTGACGAGTTCTTCCGCGCTCCCCACTCACGTCACACCGAGATAAGACGCGAGGACGTTGAGAAGATAGACTCGCTTGAGATAATTGCCGAATCGGACGAGGCCGGAGTATATCTCGTTGCCGACAAGTCGAACCGCAGATTCTTTATCACAGGTCACTGCGAATACGACCGCGACACATTGGCAAACGAGTATTTCCGCGACGTTGACAAGGGTCTGCCCATCGAGCTTCCGAAGCACTATTTCCCGAACGACGATACCTCCGCTATTCCGTTAAACCTTTGGCGAGGCCATGCCAACCTCCTCTTTTCAAACTGGCTGGGCAACATCGTATACCAGCTCACCCCCTACGATCTCAAAGAGCTTTCTTAACACGTCCAATACATAAAGAAAGGCAGATATCTCATCATGGTATTCTCGAGTCTTGAATTTCTGTTTTTGTATTTTCCGATAACCCTCCTCGCCTACTTTTTGGTCCCCCAAAAGCACCTTAAGTGGCGAAATCTCGTCCTGCTTTTAGTCAGCCTTGCGTTCTACGGCTGGGGCGAGCCCGTCTACGTCTTTATCATGGTATTCTCGATCATACTCGACTACACTTGCGGATATTTCTGCGGCAAGTATCGGGAGAGTGATCCGAAGAAAGCAAAGATATCATTGCTGGTCTCGGTTATAGGCAACCTTTCTGTCCTCGGCTTCTTCAAATATACCGATTTCTTTATTTCTAACATAAATGCAATTTTAGGCACAGAAATTCCCCTTCTCGGTCTTGCGCTACCTATCGGCATCTCCTTCTACACCTTCCAGACCATGAGCTATACCATCGATATTTACCTCGGTCAGGCAAGAGTGCAGAGAAACATCGCATCCTTCGGCGCATACGTCACCCTGTTCCCCCAGCTTATCGCAGGTCCTATCATTCGCTATCAGGACGTTGACGATCAGCTCCGTGAGCGCGACGAGAACGTTACCATGTTTGCATCGGGCATACGTACCTTCATGGCCGGTATGGGCAAAAAGATCTTTCTTGCCAATATGGCGGGCGCAATGTGGGAAACATTTAAAGCTGTTCCCCTTGAATCTCGCACTGTTCTCGGCTGCTGGATGGGCATGATATTCTACACCTTCCAGATCTATTTCGACTTCTCGGCATATTCCGATATGGCTATCGGTCTCGGCAAGATGCTCGGATTCAGATTCCTTGAAAACTTCAACTACCCCTACATCGCAAAATCGATCACCGATTTCTGGCGCCGTTGGCATATGTCGCTCTCCACTTGGTTCAGAGAATACGTCTACTTCCCTCTCGGCGGCTCGAGATGCGACAAAAAGTGGAAGACCTACCGCAACATCTTCGTTGTATGGTTCTTGACCGGATTCTGGCACGGTGCTTCCTGGAACTACATCCTCTGGGGACTTTACTATTTTGCCCTTCTCGTTATCGAAAAGACCTTCCTTCTCAAATGGCTCAAGAAAGCGCCCGCTTTCGTTTCTCACATCTACACTCTCTTCTTTGTGGTACTCGGCTGGCTGCTCTTCGTATTTGAGGACATGGGCGCAGGAAGCATCTATCTCGGAAATATGTTTGGCATAGGTGTTACGTCATTTGCGAACGCAGGTGATTTTTACGATATCTGGCGCAACATCCTCTTCATTGCAATTCTCGCAATCGGCGCTACCCCCTATCCGAGAAAGATGTTCTACAAGCTCTACGACAAGCACTCCTGGAGCCGCGTTGCAGCCTGCGCAGGCGGTGCAGTTATCATGCTGTTCTCGGTTGCTTATCTTGTAGACTCCTCCTTCAACCCCTTCCTTTACTTCAGATTCTGAGAAAGGCGGTAGGATAAAATGAACAACATCGAAAATAACGTAAACGAAATAAAAAAGGCCGTCCCCGTCGACTCCCGTCCCGAGAGTCAGACTGAGCAGGACGCGCTGATGAACATCCAGTTTGCCCATGCAAAAGAGACCCGCAAGATCGACATTATAACCACCGTCATCCTCTGCGCCTTTATCTTCGGACTCTCCATTCTGATGTTCATCATGCCCGACGTAAGCTTTTCAGATCAGGAAAACCGCTATCTGCAGCAGGCACCCAAATTCACGATTGAACGCCTCATTTCAGGCGAATTCACCGCCGAGATAAGCGAATATTTCGCCGACCAGTTCCCCTTGCGCGATTTCTTCGTAGGCCTGAAAGGCGGAGCTGAGATCGCTCAGGGCAAGGGAGAAAACAACAACGTTACCTTGGGCAAGGACGGATACATCATCACCCGTGACGACTATCCCTCAAAGGATATTCTCAAAAAGAATGCCGAAGGAATCATCGCCTTTGCCGATGCAATGGAAAAGCTGGGAGATCCGTACATCGTCGCATTTGCAGGACGTCCGTCTGACGTGCTCTTTCCCTATCTGCCCGCAAATTACCCTCACGACAGGGTATCGGACAGCTGGGACTATTTTGTAAAGCTTATAAAGGCTGATGACTACATCACCTTTGTCGATCTCAAATCACCCATCGCCGAAGAGATTTCGAAAAGCTACATGAACGACGATGACAAGGGCGAAAATCAGCTCCTCTACCGCACCGACCATCACTGGACGTCGTTCGGTGCCTACGTCGGATACCGCGAGATCGTGCGAGCCATGGGTGTTGAGCCTAAGGAATTCGATTTCTTCAATCCAGAGCTCGTTTCCGATGAATTCTACGGCACGACCTGGTCGTCGGCAGGCATGAAGTGGATCGAACCCGACGAGATGTACTATCTTCGCTACGATGGCGACGACAGCGACTACGTCACCACGATAGTTGATACAAACACCTCCTTTAACGGATTTTACGACAGATCCTATCTCGACAAAAAGGACAAATACGCCTCCTTTATCTCGGGCAACAACGCCCTGGTAACGATCGAAAAGGTAAACAACGTCGAAGAGGGCCGTCAGAAGATCCTGCTTGTCAAGGACAGCTACGCACACTCGCTTGCTCCCCTTCTTGCAGTTCATTTCGACCTCGTTATAGTAGACCTGCGCTACTACAAGGAGAGCACGATAAACCTTTACGTTGAAGAAAATTGCGATCAGGCACTTGTCATGAGCTATCTCGGCAGTGTTTGCGAGGCAAACGTGTTTGAGATGTTCAAGCTCGGACTCAAGAGCTTTCTCGCCAAAAACTGATTTTTACTGATTTTCACAGAGATTTATCTCAAGTATATGATTTAAAAAAGGCAGTAGCTCGATCTCAAGAGCTTTCTCGTCAAAAACTTGCTAAAAAAGAGAATTTATTATGGTACTCGATTTAAAAGAAACAACAGTTGGATACCGCTGTCCGCA
Organism: Eubacteriales bacterium; assembly: GCA_045536155.1. Classification (GTDB taxonomy): domain Bacteria; phylum Bacillota; class Clostridia; order Oscillospirales; family CAG-272; genus JAZQNC01. The sequence goes on along the minus strand of JAZSMZ010000032.1, from coordinate 5,049 downwards.
TTGCGGATCGCACGTTTTGAGCGTAGTCGGCATTTTCGCCCTCTCGGGTGATCTTATCAGGCTGAAATGCCAATGCGGAGGCAGTGCGCTCACAGTTGAATATTCGACAAACGGCAAGGTGAGATTATCCATCTCCTGCACCATCTGCCCGCACGATCACGTGTTCAACATCAATTCCACATCATTTTTCGACCGCGAGCTCATCACTCTGCAATGCCCCGTTTGCCCGATCGATATATGCTTTATCGGCAAAAAGGAGGCGGTGCTCGAGGACATGAACCGCTCGGACAGAGATCTTTTGGATCTGCTTGCCGCAAACGGGCTTGACGATTTCGAAAGCTTCGAAAAGATGCGCTCGAGCGACACCTCGGGCAAGGGCGGATTTTTTGACAACGGAACCACCCTTTACGATATGGCAAACTTCATGCTTTCCGAGCTTTCGGCCGAGGGCAAGGTTGAATGCCATTGCGGCGGCAGCGAAGAAAGCTACGGCTTTGAGCTGCTCGGCGACGAAGAGGATTCGGTGAGATTTTTCTGCCGCGACTGCTCGTCATCTGCCGTTTATCCCGCATCCGAGCTGTTTTACAGCGACGGATCGTTTAAAACCGAAAAGATCTACCTTCTGTAATTTACCCGAAAGGATCATAAAATGGACGTTTCAAAACAGATCATGTCCCTTTGGCAGAAATGCTTTTCAGACAGCCCCAAAACGATACGCGATTTTTACAACTCGTTTGACTGCGAGGGCAATATAATAATCGCTCACGAAAAGAACGGCGAGATCAAGATATCACGCGGATTTTCCGAAGCAAAAAAGATTGTCGGAATCGTCAACCGCGTTCCCGTGAAATTTCATTTCGGCAACAGTGTCACCGACGGCGCCTATCTCTACGGCTGCTGCGTTGACGAAGCTTACCGCAATCGCGGCATATTTACCGATATGATAAACAACGCCGCCTCCGACTGCGATTTTCTCTGCCTTATACCGCAATGCGACACCCTTTTCGAAGTATATCGCAAGCTCGGATTCGTCGACTGCTTACCCTCTCCCTTCCCCTTTGAATGCGACATGACCGCTTTTGACGGACTCGATATGGAGATATGCTCCGATGCATCGGTGCTTGCCAAATTCGACGGCAAAAAATCGTGCGACGGCTTTACCGCACCCAAGTCTTTCGTAAATTTCGTCACACGGAATTTACCCGAAAATTCGGTGTTCACCGTTTATGACGGAGAAAAGAAAGAGTCAGGATACATTGTTTTGGAAAAAGTGGACGATGATAGGGTTAAGATTCTCGATATGTATATCCCTTCATACGAAAACGATGCAATACGTGCGCTTTACGCGCTCGCCGAAGGTCAGAAGCATGAAAAGAGCCTGGTTCGTTTCGCAAACGGCCGAAAAATCGCCGTTCCCGCGCTCAACCGATTTGGCGAATATTAATTTGAATTAAGAGGAACTATATATGGTATACGTATTTTTAGCCGACGGCTTTGAGCTCGTCGAAGCAATGACCCCTGTTGACATCATGCGCCGTGCGGGAATTGAGGTCACAACCGTTTCGCTTAACAAAACCACATCGGTTCTTTCGTCTCAAAACGTAGTTGTCGAAGCCGATACCACAACAAAGGCATTGGCACCCGAAAAGCTGCTTGAAACTCTTGAGGCAGTAGTGCTTCCCGGCGGAATGCCCGGAGCGCAGAACTTAAACGATGACGACACCGTATCGGCATTCATCGCAGCAGCTACACTGCTCAACAAGCACATCGCCGCAATCTGCGCCGCACCCTTCATTTTGGGCGTGCGCGGACTTCTTGAGGGTAAAAACGCCGTTTGCTATCCCGGATTCGAGGACAAGCTGTACGGTGCCAAGATAGTCACCGACAAAAAGGTGGTCGTTGACGGCAAGATCATCACCGCAAAAGCAATGGGTGTATCCCATGAGTTCGGTCTTGCGATCGTGCGCGAGCTTAAAAGCTGGAGCGAATCCGAAAGAGTACGCGACTCGATATTCTTTTGATGATCCTGTTCCAATCACCGCAAAATAACACTAAAATGAAGGAAAGACAATGTACGAACTGAGGACAGAAAAAAACAAACTTAGGGACGAATATCTGGCAAAGCGAAACAGTATTCCCGACGATATAAAGCAGAAGACAGACGACAAGATCTGTACTCTTTTTACCTCTCTTGTCACCTACCGCTATTCGGACGTTCTCTTAATGTATTATCCCACAAAGAATGAAATAGACGTTCTGCCCATCGTTAAAAAAGCTCTCGAGGCCGGCAAGACGGTCGCCTTCCCCTGCTGCGACACCGAGAAGCGCACAATGGAGTTCAGATGCGTAACCTCGCTCGACCAGCTTGATGCAAAGGGTGCTTTCGACATCCCCGAGCCGACAAAGGATTGCCCTCTTTACGATCCGAAGACTAACAAATCGCCCGCGGTCTGCGTAGTCCCCGCCATTCTTTACGACAACGCGGGATACCGCATCGGATACGGCAAGGGCTTTTACGACAGATACCTCCCCCATTTTTCGGGAACTACCGTCGGTCTTTGCTATGCAGATTTTATCCTCCCCACTCTTCCGAGAGGACGCTTTGATCTGTCCGTTGACGTAATTGTAACCGAAAAAGGAGTTAAGGCCCTCGCAAAGGCGTAAAAACGCTTTCAGGCTTACTTTATACGATGTTAAAAAACAAAATGTTTCGCGCTCCGCTGATGCTCATCGCCATGCTTGTTTTGACGGCGGCCTCGCGATTTATCGATCCTGCCATACTCGGTTATGACGACACCCTCTATCTTTCAATCGTCATACTCCAGCTTGTTGCAGTAGCGCTTCCCGCGGTATTTTATGCAAAAAGCGAGCCCTCGGGATACGTCAAAAAGCTTGCACTGACGCCTATCCCCCCAACAAGGCTGTGGTTTTTCTCTATTTCGCTGCTGTTGCTCCTCAGCGGATCGAGCGTAATACGTCTGATCATGGCAAACCTCGGCAATACAGGCAGCATTTTCGGCGAATATTCCGCAGTAGCCACAAGCTCGATGAGCTCGGTTTCCGACGTAATATACGTCATCGTGGCCCTGGCGATCGTACCTGCGATATGTCAGGAATTCGCTTTTAGGTCTATCCTTCTCACCGAATACCGCGAACACGGAGTTCTCTGTACCGTGGTTATTACAGCGCTCGCATCGAGTATGCTCCAATTCGATCTGCCCTATTTCTTACTGTACTTTTACAATGCGGCAATATACGCTTTTGCAGTCTACATAACGAAATCGTCTTTGTCGGCATTTCTTTTGCATCTTTGCTACAACGTATTAAATCTCTTTTTCGAAAAATATCTTATCCGCATTGTCAGCCAAAGTGAATATGCAACTCTCAATGCGTTTATACTTATTTCACTCTTCCTCTTCTCTCTCTTCCTCGCTTTTTCGGAAGCAGAGCGCCTTACGTCAAACGATGCCATCATTGAAGGCGAAAAAGAGACCGACGATGATGAGGAAGATGACGTGCCCTTCCGTCCCAACGGCTATCGCCGATCGTTTGACTCCTTTAGCCCCCTTTTCAAAGCTATCGTTTCTCCAACATTTCTGATCTGCATTGCCCTGTTTTTACTGGGATTGCTGATACCGTAATTTTATGATAACTATGCAAAACAAAATTCAAAGAAAGGACAGCGCAAGCGTCCCGATCTCGGGCGAAAATGCTGATATGATGATAAAATGAATAACAACGGCAATCGCTCGGACACAAAAAAAGTAGCTGACACCGTCCCTTCCAATTCGGCAAAGGTCCGTCCCGTGCGCCAAAGCACGCTGACGACCGTTCAAAAAAATCCCGTACCCACTAACACGGGAGCAAATGCGCGCGCAAAGACGATGACAAGCACACCGACAGCCTATCGCGACGACAGCACTCGCACGATTCCCGCAGTCGGCACGTCATCAACTTTACGAACCGTGCAAAAGACTCCGCCTATGGCGCCCGACGGATCGCGAACCTACAATTTCGACGATCTGAGCGTAGCAAGACGGCAAAACACTGCACGTCCTGCCGCTCCTGCCCCCACTCCCGCCAAAACGAGAATGCAAAACAACGACACGCAGGTGATCCCCGCCATCAAGAAGATGACCCCGCCTGCGACGGGCACAAATGTTCAGAGTGCGACTGCCTCGAGAGCAAAAAATGACGAGCTGACACCGCCCGCCATGCTCACGGCAAAGCCGAAGAGTAACACCTCGCCGTCACCGACGTCAAAAGCTCCCACCCATACGGCTCCCGCACGCAGTCCCGCATCTTCCCGATCGTCCGCCTCACTTGATGCTCCGAACAAGCTCACTACAAAGAGCGCGGCGGGCACAAGGACGACCTCGCGCGGCGGAAATTCAACAAAGGGCGGCAAAAAATTAAACCGTCCCTCGCATCTTGACGATCGCGACACGCAGGATTATGAAAATCGATCTGACATCATCGGCGGCACTCTCGGAAGCGTTCTGAAAGCCGTTATATACATCGTTTGCGTGCTTGCCGCTTCAGCCTTCCTCTCAATATTCGGCATCTCGGTCTGCAACGACGTACTTGCCTTTGTAAAGGACGTCAACGAAGTTGAGGTAGTTATTCCCGAATACGCCTCGCTGAGCGAGGTTGCCAAGGCACTCGAAGACGCTGACGTAATTGAATATCCCTCGATATTCTCGATATATGCCGACAAAAGATCGGACAAATTCGGCGGCCTTAACTTCCAAGCGGGCAGTCACACCGTTTCCCCTTCGATGTCTTACGACCTGCTGCTCACCGAGCTTATCGTTAAAGCTCCTGCGGTAACAACCGTATCGGTAACGATCCCCGAGGGTTACACCATTGATCAGATCATCTCACTCTTCGTTGACGAATACAAGATAGGCACACGCGAAGGATTTATCGCTGAGATGCGCGACGAGAGCTGGGCTGAGGAATATTGGTTTATAAAAGAAGTGTACGCTAACGGCATCAACGAGCACAGAAAGTACGCTCTTGAGGGGTATCTCTTCCCCGACACCTACT
>JAZSMZ010000041.1:0-4593 GCA_045536155.1 Eubacteriales bacterium | reverse complement strand
TTTGCCTTTAATTACTTTGTATTGAGTAAATAAACTCTGAGAACTTCTTTTTCAAGTTCTTTTGACGAGAATTCACACTTGATACTTTCATATCTCGTTTGTCTTTCTCTGCTGTTCAATTTTCAAAGACCATGACTCGGCCTCTGCCTCGCCCGCCGTCCTCTCTTTGGGACAGCTTTAATATAATACCACACTTTATTCACTTTGTCAACACATTTTTTCAAAAAAAGTGCACATATTACCGATATTTTTTTCAATATTTTTGGAAGCATTATGCACAATGTGTGGAAAAGCTCTCCAAAAAGATCGCTTTTTGACTTATATTTTACCCGATATTCTCTCTTTTAATCGCTCGGTTATTCTTTTTTCGAGGCGGGAAATATAGGATTGTGATATATTCAGCATATCTGCAACCTCCTTTTGGGTATGCTCGCGATATCCGTCCATACCGAAGCGCAGTTTGATTATCTCCCTCTCCCTTTCATCGAGGTCGTTTACCGCATCGTTGACGGTTTTCCTGTCCTCCTCATATTCAAGCTCGCGCATCACGTTTTCCTCACCGCTGAGCACGTCGGACAAAAGCAGCTCATTTCCGTCCCAATCGGTATTGAGGGGCTCGTCGATCGATATTTCGCTGATCTTGCCCATATTCTTCCTTATATACATAAGTATTTCGTTTTCTATGCACCGCGATGCATAGGTTGCCAGCTTGATGTTGCGTTCAGCGTGATATGTATTTACCGATTTTATCAGCCCGATCGTTCCTATGGATATCAGATCCTCAAGGCCGATGCCGGTGTTTTCGAATTTTTTCGCGATATAGACCACCAGCCTGAGATTATGTTCTATAAGTATATTTCTTTGTGACTCGTCATCGACGCATCTCTCGATCACCGACGCTTCCTCTTCGGGTGTGAGGGGTGGAGGAAGCGTCTCTGCACCGTTGATATAGTAGCTTTCATTTTTTGAAAAGAGAAATTCGAATATGATTTCAAGCAATTTTTTCATTATATTATAACCGCCTCTCTATCTTAACAGACGATATCCGCGGGCACTATCGCCTCGTATCCGAAATAATCGTTCTTTTTGCCGCAAAGTACGCATACAGAGCATTCTCGGTCGGCGACATAACAGCTATCTGTCAACAGTCCCACACTAAGTCCATCTCCGTCGACAGTGCTGATGGGCACAAAACGGATATTTTTCATCTTCGCCGCATCAAAATTGCAATAATTGCCCTCGGCAAAGCCGACCATCGACTCATCGAGCAGCTCGCGGAACTTGTTTTTGCTCAAAAACAGGCACTGCCGTCCGCTCAGCGGATCAAAAACGCTACATCCGCTGTCAACTATCGCCTCGGCTGTGACCGTTTTGTTTTCAACGGTCACCTTTAGTACGGCAGACTTTGGAACGGCCTTTTTCCGCTTGGCGATCATGCCCTCGATCAGCACGAACACTCCCGCGATGACCGCAGCTGCAATGACAGATGCCGGGCTGACCTCTGACCGAAACGTAGCCGCCTTACCATTGATATATACCACCATTCCTGAACTCATGGCGGCAAAAAAGGCAGTCAGCATTCCGCCTATCGCTACCGACACTCCCCAGAATATCAGCGTACCGACTAAAAAATTGCGTATTCCCGCCCTGCTGAACGATATATATCCCATGAGCAGTGCGACCGCCACCGCGATCAGAATATTCAGTATCGGTGAGCCCTCCAAAAAGACGGAGAACACTCCGTAAATGGCACCGACAGATGCCGAAACGATCAAAAGCCATGTTTTGCTTTTCGTTTTCGTCAGATGTGACGTTATGTACAGAGCGACGAAATCGAGCGAGAAATTTACCGCAAAAAGAACGTCGCCGTAAATAATTCTTTCCATGTATATAATATAACACGCCCGATGCATGAAAATTGTCAATGCATCGGGCGGAAAAATATAATCTTTTGAATTGTTCGGGCGGGAAATGGGGACGTTTATTTCTTTTCCTTGATTTTTTCCCAATAGCTCTTTGCGGCCTGCTCGGTCTTATTGTCACCGTATTCGTAATAGTGTGCACCGGCAAGGTCGTCGGGCAGATACCGCTGATCAACGTAATGACCGGGATAATCGTGGGGGTATTTGTAATTTTGATACTTATGGGTCGGGCGCATATAATCGGGCATATTTTGGCCTCTGCCCGCCTCGATGTCAGCTTTTGCGGCATGGAGTGCGAGGTAGGCGCTGTTCGATTTCGGAGAGGTTGCCAAAAGCACCGCCGCATGGGCAAGCGGGATCTCGGCTTCGGGAAGCCCGACATCGAATGCGCTTTCAACGCAGGAACGCACAACAACAGCCGCCATCGGATAGGCAAGTCCGATATCCTCACTGGCAATAACCTGCAATCTTCTGCAGGCACCAATGAGATCGCCGCCCGCCAAGATCTTGGCAAGGTAGAAAACCGCCGCATCGGGATCGGAGCCGCGAATGGATTTTTGCAGTCCCGAAAGCAGATCGTAATGCACGCTTCCGTCGCGGTCGAAATTGCCGACAACCTTGGGTGAAAAGCCCTTGACAGCATCGACATCGATCTCGCCGCCACTTATGTAATATGCGTTTTCAAGCAGATTTATCGAGCGTCTGACGTCGCCCGCGCCGCACTGCGCGATGTAATCGATTACCTCATCGTCAGCCGATTTGGGCAAAAGCGAGCCCTCGTTGAGTTTATCAAGGGCGCGTCTGAGCGCTATGGTGATATCATCATGCGACACCGACTTGAACTCGAACACCGCCGAGCGGGAGATGATGGCGTTATAAACGTATATATACGGATTTTCGGTCGTCGACGCGATGAGAGTGATTCGGCCGTCCTCGATGAATTCGAGCAGCGACTGCTGCTGCTTGCGGTTGAAATACTGAATTTCATCGAGATACAAAAGGATTCCGTTCGAGCCGAACATCGACTTCGTTTCGGCGATGACCTCCTTGATATCTGAAAGGGAGGCCGAGGTGGCGTTGAGCTTATGGAGCCGCATTCCCGATTTTTCGGCGATGATGTTCGCCGCCGTGGTCTTGCCGGTACCGGGAGGGCCGTAAAAAATCATGTTGGTGATGTATCCCTGCTCTGTCATGCGGCGAAGCGCGCCGTTTTCGCCGAACAGATGCTTTTGTCCGACCATTTCGTCAAAGGACATCGGGCGCACAGCATCGGCCGCAGGACGTTTTTTATCATTTTGATAATCCAATTTATCTGACCTCCGATTTTTCGGGTATTTGTTAATTAAATATTCACATATTATTTGGTTTTTCCCTATTGTCAAAACACAAATGATGTGTTATAATAGTCAAGCGCAATTGAATAGACGATCGTCACTATACGGAGAAGTACTCAAGTTGGTGAAGAGGCGCCCCTGCTAAGGGTGTAGGTCGGGCAACCGGCGCAAGAGTTCAAATCTCTTCTTCTCCGCCAGCGGCTAGCGCCGCGGCATGAACGCACATTGGAAACAGTGTGCGTTTTTTGTTTGCGGCCGGCGCCGCGGCTTGAACGCAGTATAATTATAACATCAATTCCTTGCATTGTAAAGACACATCTCTAAAATATTATCAACAGGCAGTCATTTTTTCCTTTTTTGTACTTGCTTTATACATTTTAATGCATTATAATATATAATGATATAAATTCAAAATGAATACAACCAAAAGAAAGGTTAATGAATATGAAGCGCATTATCTCTTTAACACTTGCAATCGTCGCAATATTCGCGTTTTGTGCCTGCTCAGCCGACGATGACAGCTGGTTGCCCGTCGGAATGCAGCTTGTCTCCACCGACGCCGTCGACTACAAGCTTTACGTACCCGCAAGCTGGACTGTTGACGTGTCCACCGGTATAATCTCGGCCTACGTCAGCGACATCGACCGCTCTAACGTCACCGTTACTGCATTCAATCTGTCAAACGACAATTCCACTATGACCGTAAGTGAATATTGGAGTGAGTACGAAGCACTTCTCAAATCCACCTTCCCGGACATGACCTACGTTCAGCCCACCGTACTTGATGACGACGGAAACGTTATCGAAAGCGCTCCGAGCGAAGACGAGATGGCAGGCAATCCTTCGACAACCATTCTCGACGGAGTTGCCGCAAACAAATATTACTACACCGCCACCGTTACCGGCGATGCCATTCAGTATATGCAGTTGGTCGCTGTCCGCGGCGGAGTTGCCTACATCATCACCTACACCGCAACTCCCTCCAATTTCGCAACTCACATCGCCGATGTTGAGGATATAATCTCCAATTTCAAATTCAAAAAATGATCTATTTAGATAACAACGCAACCACTCGCGTATCCGATGCGGCGGCGCAAAAGATGCTATATGCCGCACGCGAGTGCTGGGGAAATCCGTCCTCTCTTCACGAATTCGGTCTCAATGCCGAGCGTCTGCTCAGCGAAGCGCGAGCAAACGTCATGAGCGCATTGGGTGCAAAATCGCGCGAGCACACTTTGGTTTTCACCTCGAGCGGCACAGAAGCGAACAATCTCGCCCTTTTCGGCGTCGCAAACGCGAAAAAGCGTCCCGTAAAGAAGCGCATCATCACCGACAAC
>JAZSMZ010000010.1:0-5715 GCA_045536155.1 Eubacteriales bacterium | reverse complement strand
TCCCGACAAGTGCAAGGGTTGTTCCATCTGCTCTCGCGTATGTCCCGTCGGCGCAATCTCGGGTGAGATCAAAAATCCCTTTGTTATCGATAAATCCAAGTGTATCAAGTGCGGCGCTTGTATTGAAAAATGTAAGTTCGACGCAATTTCAAGAAAGTAAGAAGGGAGCATGAATTAATGGAAACCGTAAATATTAAAATAAACGGCAGAGATTACGTTGTCGATAAAAAGATGACCGTGCTTGAAGCATGCCGTGCAGCTAATATTGATATCCCCACTCTCTGCTATCTTAAAGACATCAATCAGATCGGTGCATGCCGTATCTGCCTTGTTGAGGCATCCGAAGGCGGACGTCCCGCAAAGATGGTTACCTCCTGCGTTTATCCCGTAAGTGAGGGAATGGTTGTTATGACCAATACGCCCAAGGTTCTTGCCGCACGCCGCACCAACCTTGAGCTCGTGCTCTCCAATCACAAGAAGGAATGCCTTTCGTGCGTACGCTCTACAACTTGTGAACTTCAGAAGCTGTGTAATGACTACGGAGTAGACGAAAAGAGATTCGAAGATCCCAATCCTGTTTGGGAAAAGATTGACGATTCTTCTGTTTCGATCATCCGAGATAATTCCAAGTGTATCCTTTGCCGTCGCTGCGTGGCCGCTTGCAAGGTTATGCAGGGTATCGGTGTAATCGGTCCCAATGATCGTGGTTATGATACTCATATAGGAACTGCTTTCGATCAGCCGCTTGCAACTACGTCCTGCGTAAATTGCGGACAGTGTATCGTTGCTTGCCCGACCGGCGCTCTTCACGAAAAAGACGACACTCAGGCAATTCTCGACGCTATTGCCGATCCCACAAAGCACGTTGCCATCTGTACAGCACCTTCTGTTCGCGCCACTTTGGCCGAATGCTTCGGATACGATCCGGGTACAGAGTGTGAGGGAAAGATGGTTGCGGCTCTCAAACGCCTCGGATTTGACGGCGTTTATAACATGAACTTTACCGCAGACCTTACCATCGTTGAAGAAGCTAACGAGTTCCTCGATCGCTTTGTAAACGGCGGCAAACTGCCTCTCATTACATCTTGCTCGCCCGGTTGGATCAAATACTGCGAGCACTATTTCCCGGATTTCACTGACAATCTTTCTTTCTGCAAGTCTTCTCAGCAAATGTTCGGCGCAGTATATAAGACCTTCTATGCGCAAAAGCACGGACTTGATCCTAAGGACATTTTCTTTGTATCTGCAATTCCTTGTACCGCAAAGAAGTTCGAGGTCACAAGAGGCGATCAGAACGCCGCAGGTCCCGATATTCCCGATGTTGACATCGCAGTTACAACCCGCGAGCTCGGCAGGATGATTCAGAAGGCCGGCATCGACTTTAGGGCTCTTGCCGATGAAGAGTTCGACGCTCCTTTCATCGAAGGATCAGGCGCAGGTGAGATCTTCGGTGCTACCGGTGGTGTTATGGAAGCTGCACTCCGCACCGCAGCTGTATCCGTTCTCAAACAGCCCCTTGAAAAGCTGGAATTCGAGGATGTACGCGGTATTGAAGGTATTAAGCGCGCTGCTTATAAACTTGGTGACGTTACTGTACGTGTTGCCGTTGCATCAGGACTTTCCAACGCTAAGAGACTTCTCACAGCTGTTCAGAATGGCGAAGAGCAGGTTGATTTCATCGAGATCATGGCTTGTCCCGGCGGATGCGTAAACGGCGGCGGTCAGCCCACACAGCCCGCTTCTGTTCGCAACACCGTTAACCTCCGCGAGCTTCGCGCAAAGGTACTTTACGACGTAGATGCAAAGAACACTCTCCGTTCTTCTCACGAGAATAAGACTGTTCAGATGCTCTATAATGATTTCCTCGGTGAGCCCGGTTCACATAAGGCTCACGAGATTCTTCACACAACCTACGTAAAGCGCGGATTATAATTTAAAATCTGAAAGACAATCAAACAGCAGAAGACGGACAATGTCTGTCTTCTGTTCGTTTGTTTACTGATATAATGCTATGACTAGAAACGTTATTGACGAAATTAAAATTTTCAAGTATAATACAAATTATAATCCACCCAGAGCCAATTACATTGTAAGGATATCAAGCGGCAATCACTGCGGCTGGGGGGAATGCGCTTTGCACGGAGCTCTCGCATTCAACATAAGCGATGCAATGTACGAGCTATACGGGAAAACGGTGTCCGATGCGATCGCATTTGTGCGAGCATCTCATTTTCCTCCCGCATTCATTGAGATGGTTGAGCTTGCTATGCTCGATCTGCACGGAAATATCACTCAAAAAAGCGCGAGCGAGCTGCTTGTCATCAACGGAGTGAAGCCTGTGCTCAGCACCGCGACAATTAACCTAAAAGACCGCTATGCGATGATAAAGCGCATGGAGTCGGCCGTTAATGCGGGCTGCCGCGCTATCAGATTCCGACTTTCTGGTGATCCGGATTTTGATATAGAAACGGTTGGTGCTATCCGCGAAGTATTGCCGAGAGACAGAGTATATCTTATAGGCAACGCCGCAGGTGCATATTCCGATGCTCTTGAGTTTTCTCCCGAAAAATTGGGAATACGTCTTTTAAAAATGTATACTGCCGGACTCGATGTATGTGAAGATCCCGCAGAAATGGATATTGAGGGCTGGAAAGCACTGCAAGCGTTCGTTGACCCCATGTCTCTTGCCGCGGAACGCATTCTCTGTCCTTCCAAGCGCGCAATTTCTATTGCCGATAAGAATATGTGCCGCATTTTCAAGCTTCGTCCCGGATCAACAGGATCGATCTACGATGCTTTGCAGTTTGCAGAACATATTAAAAATTTCGGCGGACGTATCGCCATCGGTGACGGTACACTGATCGGACCCGGCTGCTCTCAGTGGCAGCAGATCGCCATTGCTCTCGGAGCTGAATGGAACGAATGTGTCGAGATGGCTCCGAGAAGTGATATCTACGATGAGGCGCTGAAAAAGAGCCCTCTGAATATCGTCGAGGGAATGCACACTATGATCGGCGGTTGTCCCGGATTCGGACTTGAAATTGACGAAAGTATTCTTCAGTTCTACGCTCACCAAACCATTGAACCATAATTAATGCCATGAAAAATAAAGCACAAAAAAACAGAAAATCAAATAAAAAAGCAATAAAACAAGAGATAAAAGCAAATAACAACCAGGAAACACAAGGCTCAAAGTTTCATTTTAAGAGAAGCTTGCTGCTGATAATAGTCACGCTTGTGTCAGCTCTTTTTACTCTTACTTGCTTTACAGTATATCTCATAACAAGTATTCGTTGGGCTACAGGAACACTGAACTATTTAATCGGCGGTGTAGCTGTGGCCGTTTCGCTTTTGGCTATCATTACCATAACTAAACAAAGTAAGCGTGTGACTGCACTGTTATGCGTTGTTTTTACAATATTTACAATAATGTGCTCTTCATTCATGCTTGCTGTAAATGTAATGCCTGTGTCTGACCTGCCACAAGGAAAATGCGTTGTTATCATTCTTGGTGCACACACAAACGGCCTAATGCCGGGCAGCTCACTTATGACCAGACTTAATGTGGGATCACAGATATTAAAGGATAATCCCGAGGCAGTGTGTATTGTATCGGGAGGGCAGGGTGAAAACGAAACCGAGACCGAAGCTGCAGCCATGCTTCATACCTTGAAATTTTATGGAATAGACCCTGCGCGAATTTACATTGAAGATAAGGCAACGGATACTATCGAGAACCTTACGTTCAGCGCAGAAATAATAGAGAATGAGGGCTTTGATGACCTGCCTATCATTATTGTAACAAACAAATTTCATTTAGGGCGCGCCAGAATTCTGGCAGAAAAGGTCGTTGGCGGAGTATATTTGGATAACGAACTATACACTCGCGGCCTTGACGTGCCTTCAATTCTGTACTTTATCTATGATTATACAAGAGAATGCATGGCCTACATAAAGCTTGGCGCCAGAGCGATTTTGGGCGATATTACGCTGATATCTTAATTTTCAGCCGCAATATTTTACATTTACTCTTGAAAAAATATAAAGTTTGGTGTATAATGAAGTGTCAATGTGCTTTTATAAGCCGAATTTGATTGTTAATTACATTTTCAAATAAAGGATGGTTAAAGATGTCAGGACATAGTAAGTGGAATAACATCAAGAGAAAAAAAGAAAAGACAGACGCCGCCAGAGCGAGTGTGTTTACCAAGATCGGTAAGGAAATGTCCATCGCAGTACGCGAGGGCGGTCCTAACCCTGCAAACAACTCCCGCCTTCGCGACCTTATCGCAAAGGCAAAGTCCAACAATGTGCCCAATGAAAACATCGAGCGTGTTATCAAAAAGGCAAGCGGCAATGACGGTGTTGTATATGAAGAGATCACATACGAGGGCTACGGCCCCCGCGGTGTTGCAGTAATTGTTGAAACCGCTACCGATAATAAGAACCGCACAGCAGGCGACGTTCGCCACTTTTTCGATAAATACGGCGGAAAGCTCGGCATGACTGGCTGCGTTGGCTATCTCTTCACTGAAAAGGGTATCATCGTTATCGATAACGAGGACGGTGACATCGAAGAGGACAAGTTGATGGAGGATGCTCTTGAAGCAGGTGCCGCAGATTTTGCCGCAGACGGCGACATTTTTGAGATCACCACCGAGCCGAGCGACGTATTCGCTGTATCCGAGACTCTTCAGGCAAAGGGATATACCATCGCATCTGCCGATAAGGACAAGATTCCCGCAAACTACGTTGAGCTGACTGACGAAGAGGATATCAAGAACATGGAGCTCATGCTTGAGCACCTCGAGGATTGTGACGACGTACAGAACGTATATCACAACTGGGATATCAAAGACTGATTTGAATATTTGCAATAAATAAAGGGCTATCGCATAAGCGACAGCCCATTTATTTAAACAATTTTCAGTTTGCCCGATTATTTAGCGAGATTCTTAACGATGTTCTCTGTATCGGAAGCGATAACAAGCTCTTCGTTGGTGGGAATGAGGTAAACCTTTACCTTGGAGTTCTCGGTGGAGAGCTTAACGATGTTGGACTGATGGTGAGTCTTTGCATTGAGCTCGCAGTCGATCTCGATTCCGAAGTAGGAAAGCTGAGTGCAAACTCTTTCGCGGAGCTCGGGATTGTTCTCGCCCATACCTGCGGTGAATACAACAGCATCAAGACCGTTCATTGCAGCGGAGTAAGATCCGATGTATTTGATGATCTGGTATGCGAGAATGTTAGCTGCAAGCCAAGCGCGCTCGTTGCCTTCAAGGATAGCGGCTTCAATGTCGCGGCTGTCGGAAGAAATGCCGGAAACTCCGAGGAATCCGCACTTCTTGTTCATCCAATCGCTCATTTCGTCGGGAGTGAAGCCCTTCTTCTTCATAATGTAGGTAACAACAGCAGGGTCGATAGAACCGCAGCGAGTACCCATTTCAACGCCTTCAAGGGGAGTAAAGCCCATGGAAGTGTCAACGCACTTGCCGCCCTTAACAGCAGAGATGGAAGAACCGTTACCGATGTGGCAGGTGATGATCTTGCTGTCTTCCTTGGAAATGCCGTCCTTTTCAAGGATCTTGATCATTTCAGCGGAAACGAAGCGGTGAGAAGTGCCGTGTGCGCCGTAACGGCGAACGTGATCTTCGGTGGTAATTTCGTAGGGAAGAGCGTAGGTAGATGCGTAGTTGGGCATTGTCTGATGGAATG